>NZ_JACOOP010000058.1:0-20352 GCF_014287725.1 Clostridium sp. NSJ-49
TCAAACTTCAATTTTCCCTCATAAACACTTCCAACTTCTAAAACAGTCATTCCTAAATCATCAATACATCTAACTTTCATTTATCCCATTCTCCTTTAAATAAATATCGTGATAAGTTATCGCAACTGCATAAGCTTGCCATATATCCTTCTTGAACCCATAAAACCAGCCTGGCTCTTTCTTAGTACCTTTCCCCTTATTAGGTGTGTTAGGTGCAAACCTATCTATTAAAGCTTGTATTATATTGCTATCTTTTGCTTTCATGCTGCCGCACAGATTCATCTTTTCATCTTTTCTATATATAAAACCTATATCTACTCCTGGATATTTACTGTTTATAGCTTCATAGAATCTACCTATCCATATGCAAGTATCAAAAGTTGTTTCTCCTACAGGCATTCCATAACTTGCTATCTTTTCTATTGCTACGTTGTAATATTTTTTATAAAAGTCCGAATAGATGTTGTCTAATAATTCCTCATTATTTATCTTTTCTGCAATTACTGGCTTTAATGTTTTTTCATCTATTAAAACTACTCCACTTTCTATATTTCCTGGATCTATTGCTAATATCATTCCTTCACCTCATTGGTTAGGGAGATTTCCCTCCCGTTTTAATTTATTAAGCTATTATGCTTATATTGATTGCTTTCTCTAACTCTTTTTCTAAGTAATTCTTAATATTTAATATTGCTTGATTTCTCCAAGCTCCTCCATCAGCTTCAAATAATGCTGCTCTTGGTCCACTTTGCATTCTAAATATAAACTTACTTATTGGTTGCTCTACTTCTGGGAATGTTCTATATGGCGCTAATGATACTGGATTAGGAACTATTGCTTGTCCTACACTTGCTACTCCTGTTTTAACTGTTACTTGTTGGCTTACTCCATCATCACCAGTAGACTTCACAGCTTCATCTTGTACTAATCCTGTATACTTTAGTAAAACCGCCTTGTCTCCTGTATCTACAAATGAACTTTGCAGCATGATATTAAAATTTTCTGTATCTATAAAAGAGTTGTATCTTATATTGTTTGGAAGTATAGCTTCAGCTTGAATATATAACTCTCTATCTCTATCTGTATTTAATTTGCTAAACAATCTAACCTCATCATGTGACTTTACTTGTATTAACAACTCACCTTTTAATTCATCAACATTTGCTTTTATATAATCAACTAATCCTGTTAATGTTGATACTTTTAATGTTGTTGCAACTGGATCATTAACTCTCTTTAAGTTCTCTCTGCTAAATGTTCCTTGTTCTAGCTGAATGATTGGATCTCTTTCCATTCCTAAATCTACTAAATACTCTAATGCTTCTTTGTTTATCATTTTATTTTCCACCTTTACTTATTAATAATGTGCAAGGTTTAAGCCCCTTGCCATGGCTTTATATGAATTTATTATTTAACTAATCTAATTCCTTCTAAATCTACTGCATCTTCCCTCTCTTGAGCTGATGTTAAAATCTCTCCTGTTTCTTCATCAACTTTCATATAACTTTGTCCTGGTACTTGTTTTTTGTATTCACTTGCTAGTACTCCACCATTTCCATCTGTACCTATAACAATTTTTGCTGATAATGCCTTACTTGGTGCTAACTTTGTTTTTGCTACTATGTTAACCTCGGTAAGTTCTCTATCTTCTCCTGTAGTTAATGTCATATCAACTGTTAGCTTTCTTTTTACCTTCCAATCAGTATTAGGATCTGTAATGTTTTGCAATACATCTCTTAATGCCATATTTACCTTTTCTGCTAATGCTCCATCTGCAAATGTTTCTAAATTAATCATCTTTTCCATATCTTTCTCTCCTTTGTATTATTAATTGATTATTAATTGATAATATATTGTTATAGCTATTGCTAAAATTGACTCATTTCTCTACTCTTCCCTATTATTCCTTAAATCTTCTCTAGCAAGTTTATATAGTACCCTTGTATCTCTATGTACCTCATCTAGATACTTAACTATACTCTCTAGCAAATCTTTAAGCTCTGCCCTTTCTCCACGTTTTAAATTGCTTCTTATTTCACATCTTATAACTGACCATCTAAAATAAGCTTGCAAACTATCTTGCATTAAAGTAAATGCTTCTACTATATCGTATTCTTTTAGATTATTTTTTCTTTTAATTATGTTTCCTAAGATAATACAATCATCTGGATATTGATTTTTTAACTCTTCCAAAACACACCTCTATATAATCAATTTCCCGCTCATACAGGCTCTTATCACATCTTCCTTGTCATATTTATCATTCTGTAAAGATAACCTCTTTAAAAGCCTATTTAGTGCCTTATCGTTAATCTGTAAAACATTATTTATTTCTTCTCTACTTAAATATCGCTTGTCCCATAACTCTTTCAACTTATTTTGGAACTCTAATTTAAGCTTTCTATTAAGTCTTGCCCCTTTGCTTCCATGTACTCCATATGTTCCTTTATGATGTTCTACACATAGATTTACTAAGTTTAATTTGCAATATTCTAGTGTTTTAACTTCACTTCTAAACATTATGTGATGTAATTCTGTATAAGGATTTCCACACACTTTACAATATCTATCCATTACTTACAACTCCTACACCCTCTCTTTTTGCTATGACTTGCTCTCTTCATAGTTTTAATAGCGTTTTCAAACCTAAAAGATGTTGCTTCCCTTACTCCAGCTTCTCTTAACTCTTTTCTTCTTTTTTTATCTTTTATAGACATTTCTGTTAGTTCATGTGGTGTATATATTTCTAATAAATTCATTTAATCCTCCCCAACTGTAATTCTCTTGCCTAATAAAAACTTTAGCTTTCCAATCCATCTATCCAGGATCATATTCTCTATAAAATTGTCTTGATGGGTAATAATTATTTCTTTATCTAGTTCCTTTATCTCTGCTTCCATAAAAAATGTTCTGTAACCAACTTCTCCAAACTGGTCATATATTTTTTTATGAATCGGAGTAGAAAAGAATAGGGGTGGAAGTGATGGTACTTCTTCTTTCCCTTCTTCTCCTTCTTTAACATTCTTTATATATTCTTTATCATTCTTGTTTGTTTCGTTTTGATTTTGCTCTGATTTCGTTTTGATTTCGTTTTGATTTTGTTCTGTGTAATTTCTGTGTTCTTTATCTGTCTTTTTTGTGTTTTCCATACTCTGATAAACGTTATAGTTTTCAATGGTTACAAGTGTTTTTTTATTATCACTTTTATAAGTTATCATTCCATCTTTTTGTAACTGTTCTAGGAACTTTTTCACCTTGCAAATACTCCACTTCCAACGTTCACCTAACTTCCTTAATGATGTTATCTTTGAACCTCTTTTTATATCTATAAGCTCTCCATTAAATAATACTTTTCTATCTTCGTGATTAACTTCCATTAATAAATCTATAAAAGCTTGTCCTCTGGAGAATGGTTCATCTTCCCATAACCAATGTTCTTGGATATCCCTATGCAACTTTATCCATCCTGCCATTAAACCCTCTCTTTCTAGAATGGAACATATTGCTCTTTCCTTCTCATATATTCCATACGTTCCTCATAATCTTCTATCGTTTCTCTCAAGCTATTATTCTCTTCTTGTAGCTTATATACTTCATCTTCCCATTCATCACTTGTTCTTTTGCCTAATTCATGCAGTATTTGCTCTGCCACACTATCTGACTGCTCCTTAGATAAATATAACTCTGAACATATTGTTCCTATATCAAAAGTTATCTTTATAGCCCCACCAGTTCTGTCTACTGTAACCCCATAAGAATCGTTAGAATAATCAATACTACTTTGCATTACTTCTTACCTCCTAGCGGCTTCATTAGGAATACTCTTTTATTGTTAGATGTATTTATAATTGATAATCCTACTATATTCTTCTTATCATCATATGCTATCTTTTCTACTTCAAACTTGTCATAACACTTATTCCCTTTTATATTGCAATCCTTAGATTGTACCCATATAAATGGACTTGTATAAAGTTCTCTTCCAATCCCCCAATTAAAACAAGCTCTCTTAAAACTGTCAGAAGCTTCTCCTTTTTCTTTTTCTGCATTACTTTCAGTTCCACAATCTGCTTTACTTACCCACTGTTGCTTATCTATATCATATAAACTTACCTCACAATGTAAATTCCCTTTAACCTCATAATGTTTTCTAGTCCAATTCATAGGCCCTACTGTTTCATCTAAAATGTTCATATCACATCTTGCATCTTTATATAATAATAGGGATAAGCCACTTTCTTTAACCTGGGCTATTCTTACATCTATCTCATTCTCTGTTAATGTCCTAAATTCAAGTTTCATAGTTTATCCTCCTATTCTGCCTTAACACTAATACTTTCTACTGTTTCAACTCTTACTCCAGGAATTACTTCTCCTGTTTCCTGATTAACTCCACCCTTGCAAATCTTCTTAAATGCAGTCTTATCTAACTCTTCCTTAACTCTAATCACATCTATTTCGTTCATATTGCAGTAATCCATTATTGCTTGTACATCTTCATAAATAAACTTTTCAGCTTTTCTAGATGTAACCTTTCCGTATGGTGTAGATAATTTAAACTTCTTATCTTTGGCTCTTTCTTCTATATAATAAGCACTTAATAATCCTTCAAAATAAGCTTTATCATCATCTAGTGATTTGCTCTCCTTACTTAGCCATTCATCTATTCTATTCTTTTCTTCTATAGCTATTGATGTAAGCTCCCTTTGTTTCTCCTCTATTGCTCTTAGCTTTCTAAATGCCCATGTAGCACCTTGCAAATCATTTATAGCGAATGCTTCTCTAACTTCTTCTAAATCATTTTGTAATAATACGTTACTCATTCTTATTCCCCCTAGTTTTCATTTTTAATATTTTCTGTTATACTGTCATTGAATTGTTTCGAATTGCTATTCTCTGACTTATGAGCGCCAACTCTATCAGATAATAGCTTTTCTTTTTTTAATTCTTCATTTAATATCTCTGCAAATGATCGTGTATCTCCTTGCTTTCTTCTCTCCTGTACTTTTCTTGTAATTGATTTTGACTTTTCTCTATTCAAGTCATTAATTTCAGCAATTATTCCCACTGCAATTCTTCTCCTTCCATCTGTTGTATATCTCCCTCTGTCTTATTACTATTTCCTTATCTCTTTTCTGACTTAACATAATGGTTACTATGTCATTTAAACCAAACTTAGTTACCGCTTCTTCTAATTTAATTTGAACACTCAATTTTAATCCCTCCAAAACATCTTTTTATGTTCTTTTAGTCCTTCCCAAGTAGGTTTCTCTCCAATTTCTCTCGAGAACTCTACATAATCCTTTAATACTTGTACACTCATACTAATTGCTCCTTTTTTTGAATTGCGAACTAATCCTCTTTAAGTTCTAACCTATATTTTTGTGTTGCATTAGGATATTTTTCGTGGTCTACCTCACTTAAAAACATCTTTATAGGTCTTGCATAAACATTATTAGCCCCATATAATGCTTTATAAATTACTAATTCTTCACCTGTTTCTGTATGCTCTGCAACATCTAAAACCAAGTAATCCTTACCTTTAAAGTGAGTTACAACTCTCCCTATCATTCTTCTTAACCTTTGATTTTCTAATGGTGTTAATTTATTCATAATCTAATTCCATCTCCTTAGTTCCAAACTCATATTCACAATTATCACATCTAAAAGCAACGTCCCCTTCATCTGTAACAAAATCAAATATACAATCACTTTCACATTTTGGGCATATAATCTTTAACATATGTTTTTCTCCTTAAAACCGAATATTGCCTGTATCATTTAGCCAACCTCGGCAATATGATATTTGTACGTAATATCATCAAACTACTCACATTGTTTTAATTCTTCTCTTAAAAACTTAATATGATCTTCATATATCTTCTTAAGTTCTGGTGTATCATTATCCTCATACACATAGCTTTCTAAACGTTTAATTCTTTCTTCTAGCTGTTGTTTTCTTGTCTTAATCATTTCTATCATTTAAAATTACCTCTTAAAATAGATTCAAAATAAAATCTCTACCTTTGCCAGTCCACTTTCTGTCATATATTATTTTCCCATTATCTAATACATCTTGCTTTATACTTACTAAACCTAATTCAGAATACTTAGAATATAAAAGCCAAGTTTTATTTTGCTTATACTGTATTTTCTTTTCGGATAATAAATTATTAAGCTTTGTCGCACTACTTAATCCTAATTCCTTAGCAATTTCTGATGTTGTATATAATTTATTTTGATGTAATAGCTTGTCCCTTTGCTTTTCAGCCTCTAACCTTGCAGCTCTTTCCTCTTTTAATTTAGTTGCAGCCGCTATAAGTAAATCTGGATTATCTAACAATTCATCTGTTGCATACATTCCATGCTTTCTTATAGAGGGAAGTACATCAGATGTAACCCATCTTTTAAACTTCTTTGCTCCTGGTAACTTACTTGAAAGTACCAAACTATAAAGTCCACTTTCATTTATCAATACTGCTCCTTTATTTCCAAATTGAGGATAATCGGAAAACGCGATTTTCTTTTTATCTTCTTCATCAACATGAGTTTTTAAAGCATCACTTGAATTTAAATATCCTAATGATTCTGTAATATCCTTACCTACTAGCCAGCCTTCTCCATCAATCTCTACTGCTCTTACTTCAAGTTCTAAATCCTTATTAACAAATAGTTGAACACCTTCTCTATGTTTGTGTTTTAAATTATCCATCTTCTTTTCCTCTCCTTTAAAACTAATTTAAACTCTTACTTATCTGCTTCTGTCTTTTTTCTAACTGTATATTTTATTTCAATACCATATTTTTCGCTTTGTAATTTAGCTAAAGTATCGAAAGCCATTTGTGCATGTTCTATTGTAAAATTTTCAAATCCATGAACTTTAACTTCCATAATCTGCACCTCACTTTCAAATTTTAATCTTATTATTTTATCCTGTTAGCGTTTTGGAAACTATTTAGTTAAAAAAAATTTCGACTTCTGCTTTTAAATTTTGACATATGATTCTAGCTTCTTTTACAGTAAAATCACCAGCAGTTCCATTTAACTTCTTATTAAATGTCGGAACTGATATTCCTAGCATATCTGCTACTACTTTTTGCTTTATATTATTTTCTACTAGAAATCCTTTTAATTTTAAATATCCTTGCTTATCCATTTTTTATCACTCCTTTGTTGTTAGCGTTTTAGAAACACCTTATGACCAAATAATACATTTTTCTTGTTTCCTTGTCAACAACTTTTTTATGTTTTTTTATATTTTTTGTTTACAAAAGAAAACAAAAGATATATAATTTCATTATAAGAAATTTTAAGGAGATAAATTTATGTACGATTTAGGTAATTTATTAAAAGAACTAAGAGAAGAAAAAAACGTTTCTATGGATAAAATGATTGAAGATTTAAAAAATTTATATTCAATTAGTCTTGCTAAAAGCACTATTTCTAAATGGGAAAATAATAAAGCTGATCCTTCAATGGAAAATGCTAAGGTATTATGTAATTACTTTAATGTATCTTTAGATTATCTACTTGGCTTATCTAAATATAAAAACAAAAAAGAAGAACTTGCTGCTTATAAAAATAAAATGATTGAATTTTCTAATGAACATAATGAAAGCTTTTATGAAAAACAACTTTTAATTAGCTTTAATAAACTTAATGAAGATGGTAAAAATGAAGCTATTAAAAGAGTTGATGAACTTACAGAATTAAGTAAATATAAAAAAGAAGAAAATAATAAAGTCATTGAACTTCCTAAGAAAGAAAAACAAATATGGGAAGAAGAAGGAAAAGAGCATTTAATGCCTATAGCTTCTCATGATAAAGATGGGAAGTTTACAGAAGAAGATTATAAGCATGATGATGACATAATGAATGATGATGATTTTTGGAAATAACTTCAATAAAAGGGTGATAAAATTTGACTTATGATGAATTATTGATAGAAGCTGATAAGCTCGGAATAATTGTTAAAGAAGCCAACTTGAAAACGCGTGATGGTCGCTGTAATGGTAATAGAATAGCTATTAATAAAAAATTATCTAATGTTGAAAAAGCTTGTGTATTAGCTGAAGAATTAGGTCATTACCATCTTACCGTTGGCGATATAACTAATCAAAAAGATATTAGTAATAGAAAACAAGAACTCATAGCAAGAAAATGGGGATATAATAAAAAGATTGGTGTTATTGGCCTTATAAATGCTTTTGAACATGGTTGTACTAATAAATATGAAATAGCGGAATATTTGAATGTTACAGTCGACTATTTAGATGAGGCTATTAAATATTATTCTAATAAATATGGTGTTATGCATATTATAGATGATTATATTATTTATTTTACACCACACTTTTTTATAGGAAAAACTTTTTATTAAGAAAGGAGTTGAATATATATGTTAAGAGTAGCTCTCTATATTAGAGTTAGTACAGAAGAACAAGCTCTGCACGGTGATTCTATAGAAGCACAAAAACAAACCCTTAGGGACTATGCTGAAAAGAATCAATATAAAATAATAGATTACTACATTGATGATGGGTTTACTGCTACATCTTTAAATAGACCAAATTTACAAAGATTACTTAATGATATAAAAGAAGGGAAAGTAGATTTAGTCATATTTACCAAAATAGATAGATGGTCTAGAGGGGTTAGGAATTATTATAAAATTCAAGATGTGCTTGATACTCATAAAGTGCACTGGAAAACAATTTTTGAAAATTACGATACTTCCACTGCTGCTGGGCAATTGCATATAAATATAATGCTTTCTGTAGCCGAAAATGAAGCAGCCGTTACTAGCGAAAGAATTAAAGCTGTATTTAATAATAAAGTAAAGAATAAAGAAGTTATAACTGGTAAAGTTCCTAAAGGATATAAAATAGAAAATAAAAAATTAGTTATTGATAAAGAAACAGTACACATAGTTGAAAATATATTTTCACATTTTGAAACTCACCAATCTAAAAGAGCTACCATGAATTTTTTGAGAGATGAACTCGGAATTAATTTATCCTATAAAACTATATCAAACATGTTAAGAAACTCTTTATACAAAGGTGAATATAGAGGTATAGTTGATTACTGTCCTTCAATTATAGATAAAAAGAGATTTGATAAAATACAAATTCTTTTAAAAAGAAACATCTCTACTAATACTTCAAATCGTATTTATTTATTTTCAAGTTTACTTGTATGCAGCCATTGCAATCACAATATTGGCGGATTTAATACAAAGCATAATGATAAATTTTTCTTTAATTATAGATGCAACTATAATTATTATAGAAAATTATGTGATAATAATCGTTGTATAAGCGAAAAAAAACTTGAAAGAAAAGTTATTGAACAATTTAAATTGCAACTACATGATTATATAGTAGATTATGAGTTTAAAAAGAAAAATAAACCTAAAAAAAGCAATAAAGTTGAAATAGAAAATAAAATCAAAAAACTTAATGATTTATATATAAATGATTTTATAACATTAGAAGAATATAAGAAAAAACATGAATTTTATAAATCTAAAATAATTGAAGATGAAAATCCGCAAGATGAGTTTAATATAGAAGCTTATAAAAAAATGCTTAATATTGATTTTGATGAAAAATATATAAAACTAGATCGAGAAGATAAACGAGCTTTTTGGAGAAGTTTTATAGAAGAAATTAAAGTAGACCATGATGGCAATGTAAAATTAAAATTTCACTAATCATGGCCCTGTACTCTTATATTTCTTTGTTCTTTATCCTTATTGCTAACTCCTTAACCTTTCTTTCTATTTCTAAAGCACAACTTATTATTTTTTCTTCGTTACCTGTTGGGTCTTCTAATCCCCAATCTTCAGTATGATTTGCTTTTAAGTATGGACAAACTACGTTACATCCCATTTTTATAGCTATATCAATTTCAGGAATATCACTTAATAACTTTGATTTTTGTGTTTTATTCATATTAACATTATATAAATCTTCTATTATTCTCACAGCATCTTGATTTATTTGTGGTTTTGTTTCTGTTCCTGCTGAGTAGCTTTCAAAAACTTCACTTCCAAATAGCTTACCTAAAGCTTCTGCCATTTGTGATCTACAAGAATTATGTACACATATAAATGCTACCTTTGGCTTACTCATATTATCCCCCTAAGTTCTAATTACTATAAAGTCTAATATATTTTTAATATTAAACTTTACAATATCATTATTAATTATATAAGACTGTCTCAAAGCTAATTTTATCATATAATTAACCTTAAGGCAGTCTAAAGTTTTATAATAAATTCATTAATTTATATGTCTACTAATCCATAACTTTTACTTCTTTGTTTTTAACTACAAAAAATGCTATTATAAGTCCTAATAATGTTAATGCTGCTATTAATGTAAAAGATACATTCATACCATGAACCTGTGCTTCTAGAGGATTTGTTAATCCTGATGATGCAGCAGATTTACTCATTAATGTAACTATTATTGATGTTCCTATTGATCCTGCTACTTGTCTTAATGTATTATTGGCTGCGTTACCATGAGCATAAAGCTCTCTATTTAATGAATTTAATCCTGACGTTGTAAGCGGCATCAAAAGCATAGCTATTCCTAACATTCTTATAGCATAAACAATAATTACATAAGTTATTGATGTATCTACTTTTAAAAATGAAAATCCAAATGTTCCAAGTGTAAGTATTGCTAGACCTCCTAATGCAAGGTATCTAGCACCATATTTATCAAAAAGAGTACCTGTTACAGGATTCATTATAACCATTACTATAGCTCCGGGCATAAGTGTTAAACCACTTCTAAGAGCACTTTCTGCTTTAACATTTTCTAAGAACATAGGAATTATAAGTTCTGATGAAATCATTGCTGCATAAACAATCATTACTATTATTGTTGAGAATGTAAATATACTACTTTTAAATACACTTAAATCTAGCATAGGTTCTTTCATTGTTAATTGTCTCCAAACAAATATTATAAGAAAAACTATCCCTATAATAAGTGGAATATATACATTTTTATCGCTCCAAGCATAATTTCCAGCATTACTAAATCCAAATAACAATGCTCCAAAACCTACAGCAGCCCCTATAAATGAAATAATATCAAATGATACCTTTCTAGTTGGCGTTACATTCTTAAGAAGGAAAATTCCAATCACTAAATCTATTACTGCAAAAGGTAATGTTACATAAAATAAGTATCTCCAAGGATAGCTATTTATTATCCATCCTGATAATGTTGGCCCTATAGCAGGTGCAAATCCTATTACAACTCCTACTATTCCCATTGCAAATCCTCTTTTTTCTATTGGAAACATATTCAAAAATACGGTCTGCATTAATGGAACTATTATTCCACTAGCTACACCTTGTATAAGCCTTGCTGTAAGAAGCATTGGAAAGTTAGTCGCAAAAGCTCCTACAACAGTTCCTACAGTAAATAAACCTATAGATACAAAAAATAAAGTTCTATTTGTAAATCTATCTATAAGGAATGCTGTAAAAGGAATTATGATACCAGTTGCAAGCATATAACCTGTACTTAACCACTGTGCTCTAGATACACTTATATTTAAATCTTTCATAATATCAGAAAGAGCAACATTCATAAATGTACTATTTAAGAAACATACAAATGCACCTAAAAGGAATACGCTCGCAATCGCAACTACATTGTACTTTTTATCATTAGTTGATTTTTCATCCATAAGCTTTTACCTCTCTATAATTTTTATACTTCAAGATTATATTTCCATTCTCTAAGGTAACTTATTCAAAAAAATACATATTTAAATATATCAATAAAAAAAGCCTTAGGATAATATTTTTCCTAAGACCTTTTTTAATTTATTTTAAATTAGCTAAGTTTATACAACTTCTAAATTTTCTATTCCTTCTCCACTTAAAACTAGAATATCTCCTTCTTTTATAATGCTAGCTCCCTTTGGAATTATAATCTCATCATTTCTTTTAATCATTACTATAAGTATTTCATTTGGTATATCGGCATCCATAATACTTTTATTAACCCACTTACTTTCCTTAGTTATATTCAATTCTATTAACTTACTACTCATCTCTCCTGTATAATCATTAAATGTTTTTAAAACTGGACTACTGTTATCTACTAAATCAAGTTTTTTTGCTAACTTAGGTATTAATGTTCCTTGAATTGCTACTGAAAATAGTGCAACGAAAAATATTATATGAAATATGTCATTTTCTATTTTTACACCATAAGTCATTGCATATATAGCGAAAACTAATGACGCTGCTCCTCTTAGTCCTACCCATGATACAAATAATTTTTCCCTTGTTGAATATCCAAACGGCTTCAATATTAAAAATGTAGCTGCAGGTCTTGCAATAAATATTAAAAATATTGATATAGCTATAGAAATACCTATAACTTGTGGAAATTTTGATGGAAATGCCAATAAACCTAGCAAGAAAAATAATGCTATTTGCATTATCCATGATACTCCATCAAAATAATAAAATAGATTCTTTTTATGTGGAATCTTACTATTACCAATTATTACTCCTGCTAAATATACACTTAAATATCCATTACCACCTAACCATTCACTCACCGCATATGCAAGTATAGCTATAGCTGTTATAAATATGCTATCAAATCCCCTTATTTCAAAGTCAACATTTCTAAGTACAAAAACTGCAATTTTAGCTAATATAACTCCAATTAAAACTCCAAATATTATTTGTTTAATTATAATTAAAATTATTCCATTTACTGCTCCACTACTCATTATAGTTAGAATTGATATAGTAAGCATATATGCTGTAGGGTCATTACTTCCACTTTCAACTTCTAACAACGATGCTAAAGACCCTTCTAAGTTTAACTTTTGTGATCTCAATATTGCAAAAACAGATGCTGCATCTGTAGATGATACCACCGCCCCAATAAGCAATCCTTCCAATATACTAACCTTTAAAATAAAATATGCAAATGTACCTGTAAGTAATGTTGTTATTATTACTCCTCCTGTAGACATCAAAAGAGCAGGCTTTAATGACGGTTTAGCAACTTTCCAATTAGTTCCAAAACCTCCATAGAACATTATCAATACAAGAGCTATTGAACAAATCTCATTTGTTAAATTGTAATTTGCAAAATATATTCCTACAATGCCATCAGAGCCAAATAACATACCTAGCACTATAAAAATTAATAATATAGGCACACCAAATTTATATAAAACCTTACTAGTTGTTATAGAAATAAGTAAAACCAATCCACATATCATCAAGGTGTTCATCATAAGCATTCCCCCTATCCCTTTAATTTTTGCTTTTATAATATATAACTTCTATAACACATAATATGTGTAGAAACTTTTTCAAGTTACAATTCTATCTTCTATATCACTTTTTTGATAATAAATTTTAAAATTCTTTAGTGTATTTTCAAAAATAAAAATAACCTCCTAGAACTTCTCATATTAAAATAAGATAATCCTAAGAGGTGACTTACTACTTAAGTTACTTTTTTTGCAATCAATTTTTTGAATAATAATTTATCTATAAATTACCCAAAATATATAATAACTAGTATCATCTGTGATTATATCACAGAAAATACTCTCAATTCTGTATATACTTTTAAACAGTTATTAAATAAATGTCTAGTAGGAAAAAATATGAGTAAAAATAATTGGATAAAAGGCGCTTTAATATTAGGCTTTTCATTTTTCATAGCAATATTTTTAGTTAAACCAATAGGTGTATCTACTCAATTCTCAGTATTATCTGGAATCATTCATAGTTCAATTGATAAAAATGTTATAGTAGAAGACCCATTAAGAGAATCTGGTTATAGTAGTGCAAATGCCTATTACGATAAAAACGATGGGAAACTGGCAAAAGCTATAAAACATCCTTTAAATTATGACTTTATATTTGTTTTAGCTATTCCAGTTGGCGGTTATATAGGATATGAGTTATTAAAAAGAAGAAAGAAATCTGAAGCACTTGATACAAGCTCTAATTTGAAAGTATGCGAATTGGGAGATGATACAAGTTTTATTAAAAATTATGCTCCAAGCTTTATTGGAGGATTCTTATTACTATATGGAGCTAGAATGGCAGATGGATGCACAAGTGGTCATATGATGAGTGGAATGATGCAAGGAAGTGTTAGTGGTTATGTGTTCGCTGCTTCTGTTTTTGCCACAGCAATACCATCCTCACTAATAGTAAAACATCTTAAGAATAAATCTAAGTAGGGAGGTTATTTAAAATGAAAATATTATTAGCAATATTACTTGGTGGTTTCTTTGGTTTTGCACTTGCATATGTAGGAGCTACTGGTTTTAAAAATATATTAAAAATGTTAAGACTTGAAGATTTATCTTTAGCCAAAATAATTTTATTTGCTATAGGTTTTTCTAGTGCTTTACTTTCACTGACAGCAATGTTAGGAATATTTGATGTATCACATTTATCTATTAAAACTATGAATTTAGGAGTTATTATAGGTGGATTAATATTTGGTATTGCCTTTGGCTCTATAGGTACTTGTCCTGGTACATGTATTGGTGCTATAGGTAGCAAAGGAGTTAAAAAAGCAATTTCTGCTGTTATCGGAGGATTAGTTGGTGCATTTGCATTTACTATGTCCTATGGTCCACTAAAAAATATAGGATTATTTGATATGTTAAATCTAGGAAAGCTAACTCTATTTAATATATCTGATAAATATCCTTCAGTTTTTAATACTGGATATTTAGGTTTACTATTAGTAGGTATAATTTTTATGATTGGAGCTTACTTACTACCAAAACATATTTTAAAATAAACTATATAAAAAGAAAAGCATCTTGAATTATACATTTGTATATTTAAGCATGCTTTTTCTTTAATTACTTATATATCGCTCTATCTTATTCTTTCTAAGATCTCTTTACATACTCTCTCTCCGCTTTCAACTGCTCCATTCATATATCCTTGATAATATATAGAGGTTTGATCACCTGCAAAAAAGCAATTACCTTCACTTTCACCTTCTACTCCTGCAAATTTTGTATATTGTCCTAACTTATAATACGGATATGACCCTAATGTCCAACGATTACCAGTCCAATAATCTAATATGGCTTTTCCATTCCATTTAGCATTACGCCTTGGTATAACTCTATCTAATCTATTAATAAACGTTTCTACATATTGTTTTATATACTCTTGATTATTATAAGAAGCACCAATTTTTCCTCCTGTATTATTAACAAGTATCCCCTTAGTTCCTAACTGTCCACAACTTCCCTCCCTTGTAACTTGATATCCAATATTACAATAAGTAGTACCGTTATTATTAACTCTTCTCCAATATCTGCTTGTAAACTGTACATTTAATTTTGTATTAGTTCCCATGGCCAGTTCATCTATAGCCTGTTTTTTCAATTCACTAAAACCAGCTTTATCATAGTTAACGCTGAGCTTAAGAACACTAAAAGGAATAGTTAAAACCACTATATCTGCAAGCACGCTTGCTACCTTACACGCACTTTGAAATACTAGTTTGTATTTATCATATTTCACCTTCGATATAGATAAAAGTTGCGTCTTAAATTTAACAGTTCCTTTCGGGAGTGCCCTATATAATCTTCCTGGGAGCTGATCATTTCCCCCTTTAATATGATACATTCTATCAGAACTACCAAATATATTAAAAGCATTTTCTTCTCCTGAACCAAGTAATCTTACTATATTAAGAGCACTTTGAGTATTAGTTTCTGCTCCATACTCCGCTGAATATGCTACATCTAATAGCCTTCCTAAATTAGAATTAACACCCTCTGGAATGATTTGATTAATCCACTGCCTAACAGATATATTATCTAATTCATATCCTCTATTTGTATATTTATTATAAAGTGTTGGAAATTTTACATCTTCATAATCTTTTCTAACTCTGGGATAAACACTTAGCCAATCTTTACTTGCTTCATCATAAGAATATGGTTGTCCATTAAAAAAATAAAAAGGCTTGTTTTCTTTCTTATCGATATCAATAAGATTTTCCAACTTTAAGCCTATCTCTTTAGCCAACTCTTTAATTTCATTATGTTCAGAATCTATTAGTTCTCCTCCATGCTCAGCAATTTGATTATCTAAAAAGTAGTTCCTTATACTAAAACATCTTCCTCCTACTCTTTCAGATGCTTCAAATACCTTGCACTTTATTCCAGATTTAAATAACCTATATGCACAGGTCAATCCGGCAAGTCCTGCCCCTACAATAACAATTTTAGGTTTCTCTTTCTTATGATCTCCCTCCATCTATTCACCACCAATAAAATCCTTATCCTAATATTATATGAAATAAAGTTTATTTTGTTTATCGTTATTAAAAAAATAATAGACGTAAGTTTATAAAACTTATGTCTATTATCCAATTCTTAATTATTATAAACACATACCAAAAATCTTATAAACATCTTCTTGGTCTAAAGGTACATAAGCATATTGTAAATTTCCATGCTTAACTGCTGCAGCAGCCATTTCTTTAAATTTTGAATCATCAATTCCAACTTCTCTTAAAGTCATTGGAATACCACATTCCTTAAAGAAATTTTCTGTTGCATCTATTGCTTCATTAGCAAGAGCAAATTTATCTTCATTGTAAGGTAAATGCCATACATTTATTGCATAATCTACAAACTTATCAACAGTTTCATCATTTAATATATATCTCATCCAACTTGGTGTTAATATTGCAAGTCCTACACCGTGAGTTATATCATAATGAGCACTTAATTCATGCTCCATTGGATGACAACTCCATGCTCCAACTTTCCCGCTTCCAGTAAGTCCATTTAAGGCCATAGAACTAGCCCACATTAAGTTTGCTCTAGCTTCATAATTTGTTGGGTCTTTTAAAGCAATAGGGCAATATTTTATGCAAGTCTCTAGTAATCCTTCTGACATCTTATCTTGAACATAAGCATCCTTAGTCTTATTAAAATAATTTTCAAATACATGAGACATAATATCTGCTGTACCTGCTGCTGTTTGAATTGCTGGTAAAGTATATAAATATTCTGGGTCTAATATTGAAGTTTTAGGAGCCATACAGATTGCACCTGTTCCTAATTTCTCATTAGTATCCATCTTTGAAATAACTGCTCCCTTATTCATTTCTGAACCAGTTGCTGCTAATGTTAAAACTGTTACTATAGGTAGTGCATTTGTTATCTTTGATGAATCAAGAACTATGTCCCAAGTATCTCCTTCATAGTAATATCCAGCAGCTACTACCTTTGAACAATCTATAGTGCTACCTCCCCCTACAGCTAAAATAACATCTATATTATTTTCTCTACAAAGGTCTATACCTCTTCTTACAGTTTCAATTCTTGGATTTGGTTCGATACCACTTAATTCAACTATGTTAAAATCCTTTAATAATTCTTGAACCTTATCATATATACCATTCTTCTTTATGCTTCCTCCACCATAAGCAAGTAATACATTTCTACCATATCTTTTTAAAACTTCCGGTAGATTAGATATTTGTCCTTTCCCAAATAGCATCTCTGTTGGAGCGCCAAATCTAAAATTATCCATTTTTATTCCTCCTGTAATATTCACTAAACTTATTATTTTGCTTTGTCTAAGTTTTTACTCATATTTAATTAAATACGTATTTATATTCCTTGCTTAAACAACATCATGATGTCTAATTTTTCTATTTTAATTCCATTATAAGGGTTATACTTAACTATAAGTCAATACTTTTATAAATTTTCCTAAATTTACTCAATAAAAAATAATGCAATTATCTTTTATTAAAATAATTGCATTATCTAATCTACTTACTATATTTTATTAACTCCCATACATTAAAGTTAATTTTCTATTTGATTTTCTTATATACCTAAATGCTACAACTACTGTAAATACCTCACTAAAAGGTACTGTTAGCCATATTCCAACATCTCCAAAAATCATAGGAAGTAATACTATAAATATTACTATTAATATAGCGCCTCTTAAAGCTGATATAATAGCAGAAGTTTTTGCATCTTCTATAGCAGTAAAATATGCTGACGATAAAATATTTAATCCATTTACTATAAACGCTATAGAGTAAACTCTAGTTGCTTCTACCGTTAAGCTAACTAAAGAATCATCACCTTCTGTAAACATAGCAATAAGTGTTTCTCCTCCAAATGCCATAAGTATAGTACTTAATACACCTATTATAGAAATAGTTATAACTGAAATCTTCATTAATTTTTGTATACGGTCTTTGTTTTTAGCGCCATGGTTAAAACTTATAATAGGACTTATCCCATTACATATACCTGAAAATACAGCTGTTACTAATGAAGATATATAAAGTATTATCGAGAAAGCTGAAACTCCCATTTCTCCTATTTTTATCATTAACACAATATTAAAAATATAATTTGAAAAAGCTACAGCAAACTGAGTTATTCCCTCGGAAGAACCGTTATAAAATATCTTTATTACCTTCTTTATATCAAAGCTAGTTTTAACAAACTTAAGTATTGAATCTTTCCTTAAATATTGAACTAAAGAAAATATAAATCCTATTGTAAAAGCAAGTCCTGATGCAACTCCGGCACCTGCTAATCCCCATCCAAATTTCACTATAAATATATAATCTAATACTATATTAAGAGCCGCTCCAATTATATCTGCTACCATAGCATGATTTGGCTTTCCCATTACCCTTAAGTTTGCACTTAAATAAGAACTCCCTACAAACGTTGCTAGAAATAAGCATAGAGCTCTTAAATACTCAATAACTAATGGCATAAGCTCCTCACTTGAACCTAATATTCTAGCAATAGTAGGTGTAAATGCCAAAGTAAACACAGATAAAGCTAAAGTTATAGCTGTAAGTATATAAAATGCTAAACTAAAACTCCTTCTTGCTTCTTCTTTATCTCCTCTTCCCAAATCTATACTTGTTATAGTTCCTCCACCTATTGCGACCATAGTTCCAAGTGCCATTGCAACTCCAAAGAAAGGCATAGCTAAATTTACTGCCGAAAGTCCAGCAGCTCCAACTACATTACCTACAAATATCCCATCTATCACTATATAAAGTGAAAACACTATCATCGCAATTACTGAAGGAATTGAATACTTAACAAACAATTTTCCTATTGACTCTTTTCCTAATGTTAAATCCATACAACCACTCCTCCATAAAAGATAATAAGGTATAGTGTAACACTATAGTCAACTTATTTTTATCTTTAATTTATAGGATATGACTATATAGAAATTTAGTTGTTTTTATATCTTTACTTTTATTGATATCTTAATTAAATATTCATCATATCCCGAAACCGACAATTCATCTAAAAGTACATCTTCATAAAAATAACCTTCAAGCTCTAAATTGTTATCCTTAACGAATTTAAGTATTCTCTCATAGCTTTGATCTATGGTATAAAAACCTTTATTATGATATGCAATTAAATATAATCCTGCTTCTTTCTTATATAGCTTTATATTTTCATTTCCTTCATAAATTCGTGTATAGAAATAATCATAATTTTCATACATACCTTTTTTTATATTTTCTAAATGTATCATTTCTCCCATACTATGTGGACTATATATTTCATTTTTATCACAATATTTAACATGATTAGCTATCGCCTTTGCAAGACTCTTTTCATTTGTTACATTACAACATTCCGTTAAAACTAATAATTCTTCTTCACATCTTTCAATAGAAATTTTATTTGTATCTATATTAAAGATATCTTTTGTTATAGAAAGCTTGCCCTCTATTACTTTCTTCATTTTAATCAAAGAATTAATTTTTTCATCTATTATATTCTTCTCCTTTTCAAGAAGAGAAATAAGTTCCTTTGGACTTCTTTTATCCAAATATGATTTTATATCTTTTAACGACATATCAAGTTCTTTTAAAGTAGATATAACATAAAATACTTCGATTTGAAAAACAGAATAATATCTATAATCATTATCTAGTTTTATTTCTGGAGAAAATATTCCTATCTTATCATAATAAAATAACGTATGCTTAGTAACACCTACAAGCTTTGCAAACTCACCGGTAGTAAAATAATTTTGTTTATTTTTATTCATATTTAAAGCACCTCAATAAATAAATCGATCTGTTAAGTTATATGAACATTGCTCTTCTCAGCCCAAGGAAATACAATAGGTTTGCGATACTAAATAATACCCCCTTCGAAAAGGAGAGAAGAACAATGAGCAAAACTAATATAAAATGCCCACGCTGTAATTCTGATAAACTATACAAGTTTGGTATGAATAAGCAGGCTAAACAAAAGTATCAATGTAAGCAGTGT
>NZ_JACOOP010000059.1:0-19981 GCF_014287725.1 Clostridium sp. NSJ-49
ATCAATTTTATTGTAGGTTTGTTTACCATACAATAAAAAATTCAAACTTATATAATTTTCAAAGAGCGAGCAATTCTATGAAAAATCAAGCTATTTTTTCATATCAACTTAACAGATTCGTTCTTTAAATATATTTCTTTATGTTAACTTTAAACCTACCGCTTTTAGTATTACCTACAATACTCCCCATAATATATTTACCTACTCCAGCGATAGTTATCCTTTGTCCTTCTTTAACTTCTAAACTTTTGCTATTTACTTTACAGTAGTCTACTAAAATCTTATTTTGATTTATTAGATCCAAAGCTTTTGACCTTGATATATTTGAAAGCTTAGACACAATACTATCTAATCTTAACGATGATACATTAATTATAACTTCTAAGAAGTTAACCTTAGATAATGTTGTGTCATATATCACTTCACAGCTAACCGGTGATTTACCTACGGAATTTAATGATGATATAACATACTCAACAACATCCTCATAAACCGGAACAACTGCATAGCTTTCATAAACTCTTAAGTCACCAAACTTCTCTCTCTCCATACCTAAGGCCATAATTGAGCCTAGATAATCTCTATGAGATAAAGAATCAAACTTTGATTTTTTTTCAATTTTTATTAACTTATATGGATAATCACTTCCATATATATTATTAAAAGATAGTACCCTTCTATCACTTTCTTCAAAGTATCCATTAGCTTCTACCTTAAAATTTTTCGTATTAAAATTGTTAACAAAATATAACCATATGTTTGGAGTACAAAAACTTCTTGAAAACAACGGTATTTCCTTTTCATAAGCTAACTCCATCCATTCATATATTTTTACAACTTCATCTCTTTCTTCTTTACTAAAGTTTCTTATTACTTCTTCTTTTTTTATCATTAGCTATTTTTAGCTCCTCTATTTATTCCAGCTAAATAAAGCTTTACTGCTTATTTCTGTTTTTAATTCGCTAGAAACTTCAACATTTGAAGGTGATAAAAGATATACTCTTTGTTCAATTTCTTGTAATTGTGCTCCTAAGACACAAACGGCACCACTTATGAAATCAACTAATCTTTGTGCTACTTTTGCCTCTAATGCTGTAGTGTTAACAACTATAATCTTTCTATTTTTAAGAGCATCTGCAATCTCTTTAGCTTCTTCATAACTTGATGGTTTTACAACCATAATCTTTGGTGAAGCACTATTGTGTATATTAACAACCTTATTACCCTTTTGCTTAGATATAATAGGCTCGACTTCTTCTATTTCTTCCTCTTCTTCATTTTCTTCTATATCTTCAAAATCCTCATCATATTCTCCAAAAACCATTTCTTTAAATTTACTTAACATACTCATTATAACTCCTCCTACAAATTATCTTGCTCCAAAAATTCCAGTTCCAATTCTTATTAAATTAGATCCTTCTTCTATAGCTATTTTATAATCATGGGTCATTCCCATTGATAAAATTTCCATTGTTATATTTTTATAATTACTATTTTTTAGAGTTTTAAAAATATCATAAGTCTTTCTAAAGTAATATCTATTTTCTTCATCATTACCTTTTGGTATTATAACCATAATACCTTTAACTTTAATATTTTTACATTTCTCTACAGCTTCAATTAATTGATCCAATTCTTCTTCTAATATACCACTTTTAGACGATTCTCTTCCAATATTAATCTGAATTAAAACATCGGCAGTAATATTTTTCTTTCCATATTCTAATTCAATTTTTTCAAGAAGCTTTATACTAGATAAAGAATGAATTAAACTTACTTTACCTACTATATATTTAACCTTATTCGTCTGAAGAGCCCCAATTAAATGCCATTTTACATCTTTAGGTAATTTTTCGTATTTATCAACTAATTCTTGCACCTTATTTTCGCCAAAATTTCTTATACCAATATCATAAGCTTCTAAAATATCTTCAACTGGCTTTGTCTTAGATACAGCTACAAGTTGTACGTCATCTGG
Organism: Clostridium sp. NSJ-49; assembly: GCF_014287725.1. Taxonomy (NCBI): domain Bacteria; kingdom Bacillati; phylum Bacillota; class Clostridia; order Eubacteriales; family Clostridiaceae; genus Clostridium; species Clostridium sp. NSJ-49. The sequence goes on from NZ_JACOOP010000059.1 coordinate 1,979, forward strand.
TATAGAATTTAAAATCTCTTTAATTTTACCTTTTATATCTATAATTAGTCCCTCCTTTATGGAGAATCTTCTACATAATTTTATTCTCCAAAAACCCAAAATTTCCTTCATAAAATTCACATTTTCATAAATTTTTTTAATAATTTTATTATAAAAATTAGTTTTGCTTAAGAATCTGCTCTTTCCATATATTGAAAGTCTAGGATTCTATTTGTTGGCGGAAAATATAAGTCCTCTCTTTTTTCAACTTCTATTTCTAAGCCTCTTATTATAAGCCTATTTAGATAACTTCCATCCGAGAATAAAGCAGCCTCTAATTCTTCTGGCTTTCCTAATGCATAAAAATAAAATGGCTGCCCTTCTATTGTCTGATTATTATCATTAAATCCTATAAAAGCCCATTCACACTGTACTCCAGTATCGTTTAATACTCTATAACCATTTATCGCTATAGCCTCAGCCCCTATAGCTCTTAATTCATTTATTAATAATGCTGCATCAGTTGCATGCAATGTTCTTCTATCAATTTCATATGAAGTGCTTTCACTTATATCATAATATCCATCTTTTATTTTTATTACTATACCACTACCTTCTAATGCTGTAGTTCCTGCAATCTCACTGTAGTCACTAAGCTGCAACTTCATATCGTCTATTACCTTCTGGTGTTTTTCTTCCCCTTGATTGTAATCCCTTAATTTATACATAATTTCGTTATTATTTTCTTTTAAATCAGATATTTCTTTATATAATAAATTTCGTTGCTCAATTGCATCCTTATATTCTATACTTTTCATTGAAAAAAAAGTATCTACTTTACTATCACCAAAACTAATAGATATAAGCGTACCTGTTATAATTGCCGCAATAAAAATCAATATTTTATCTATATGCTTCTTCACTTAATCACCTCTTTGTCGATTTTTAAGTTTTTTAAGCAAGAATCTTCTTATTATTGCGAAATTATCAAATATACGTCCTCCAAAAACAATTACTACTGCTATATATATAGGAATTCCTAATTTATCGCCTAAATACGCAAGTGCTGCCGCTAAAATAGCATTTCCTACAAAGCCTGAAATAAAAATATCCGGTTTAAAACTTTTAGATAAACTTGCACGTAACGCTCCAAAAACTGAGTCTAAGCACGCTAAAATTGCCACAGACATATATGGAGAAAATTTATCAGGTATATTCACATTCAAAACTAATCCTAGTAATACACCTACTAATAATCCTATAAATCCAATCATAACTATAATCCTCCTTTATTGTACAGGCTTTATATATTCATTTCTTAAACTTTGTGTAGTCTTATTTATAACTATATCATCACTAGTTTTTATCTCTACACTATAATTTTTCAACGCTCCATACGCTAAAGAATTACCATAGCTTACACCTACATTAAGCTTTGCTTTATCTCCTATAGCCTTTATTACTATTTTAGATTTTGGATCAACTAATCCAACTGTTCCTATAGAAATACTTCTCCCTGACGTTTTAATTCCTGTTTGAGGTGTTATTCTAATATCATTTACTGAAATAGCCTCAGCTCTTGAATACCATAAAAGGTTTATAATATGAATTAATTCCTCTTCGCTAATCCCAACTGTACTATCTGTAGTATTTTCTCCAAAAATAGTTGTTTTAGGTGTAATTGTTATTACTAGTCCTGAGCCTTTAACATCTAACAATCCTAAATGCATCCTTGCATTATCTAACTGTTTCTTTATTTCATTTTCTAAAGCCCCTTCTTCAGCTGCAACTTCTTCTAATCGCTTAATCTCTTCAGATAAGGTTTTATTAGTTTCGGACAGTTCTTCTTTTTCTTTTTTCAATGCTTCTATTTGATATAAAATATCTTGATTTTGTGCAGTAGACTTTGCATCCTCTTGTAATCTTAACATTTTAAATTGGTATGTTAATAAAAATCCTAAAATTGCACATACTATAGCAACCACAAGTTGTGATATTATTTTTTTCATAAATACTCCCCCTAGCTTGATATATTCTTAATTATAGGTGGTCCATCAAAGCTAACGTCTATATATCCTTTAGTTAACTTAATTTCATCTGACAATAATATTCTATAAACATTTTCCATTTTTTCATGTAGATCGGAATCGTCACCAAAAAATATTTCCACATTTCCAATTCGACCTTTTATATTTACAATATCTGCAATATTTATTTCATCAAATTTAATAGACTCTCTATTTTGAGCTATGTAAGGATAAAATTTCTTTAATATACTAGGAAGTATCTCATCATCATTAATTTTTTCACCAAGTGATATCTTTTCTGATTCTATTCCTGATATTTTCACTAAATTTCTCCCTTCTATGCTATCGATTTCTTCTATTACTACTAAATCTTCATTTATAACTTCTATAACTCCATTATTCTCAACATAAAACACAGGAGACTCTTCAACTATATTTATAACTAATTTAGATATCCCTTTTCTAGATATCTTAACCTCTTTAACATATTTATCTTGCATTAATGCACTTTTAATATCATTTTCATTTATAATATAAATATTTTCTCCAATAAAAACTTTTAAATTCTCTTTCAAGTTATCAGAACTTATTTTAGATGTCCCAATCACATCGATTGTTTTAATATTAAAGATAGGCGCTTTAGTTAAAAACAAAAGTATAGCAATTGTTAATACAATCATTATCATTATCATCTTTTTCAACTTTTTCTTTCTTTTTTTACTCTTTAGATATTTCTTAATCTCATTACTTTGTTTATATTCTGTCATTTTGCAATATTTCATCCTTTTCTAAATATATCTATATATAATAATATCATTTTTCTTCAAGTTTTTCACCCAAAATTTAGTTACAATTTTATTACATTATTTACATTAACAACAAAAAGTACCTCTATATTTAGAGGTACTCTCTTAAGTTACACTTTTTTCTATTTGTGATGATATATTTAATAGAATTCCCATTGCCATAAGATTTATTACTAGTGATGTTCCTCCATAACTTATAAACGGCATAGGAACACCTGTTACAGGCATAGACCCTGTGACAACAGCAATATTTATTATTGCTTGAACTGCAATTATTGAAGTAATACCTACTGCAAGTAATTTACCATAAGTATCTTTAGCCTTCATTGCTACTCTTATTCCTCTCCAAATAAGAAATAAAAATAATCCCACAATAAACAAGCATCCAACTAAACCTAACTCTTCTCCAATAATTGAAAATATAAAGTCATTATGTGGTTCTGGCATATATAAAATCTTTTGCCTTGATTCTCCTAATCCTAAACCTGTTATTCCACCTGCACCAAGTGCATAAAAAGATTGTATAAGTTGATACCCATCACCAGCTGCATCTTTCCACGGATCTATAAAGTTTAACATTCTAGCTCTACGATAATCAGAGCTAAAAATAAAGAATATAGCTAACGTAAGCATAGCCGGAAATATTATTCCAAATAAATGCTTAATTTGTCCACCCGCAACAAAAAGCATTATAAATGTCACAATCATAATGATCGTAGCAATACTCATATTCTTCTCTGCTAATATCATCGCAGCAAAAAAACCTGCTACACCTAAATAAGGTACTAGTCCATCCCAAAATCTTTTAATTCTATCACCTTTCATATCAATACTCATAGCTAAAAACATAACTACTACGTATTTCGTTAACTCAGAAGGTTGAAATGATAATATACCTAATTTAATCCATCTTCTAGCTCCATTTACTTCTGGAAAAAAGAAAACTGCAATTAACAATGGAATTGTAGCTATTAATAAATATGGTGTTATTTTTTTTAGCTTATGATAATCAAATTTCATCATCATTACTAATGCTATTACACCAATTATAGCAAATGCACCTTGCCTTATTAAGTAATACATACTATTTTTATATTTAAACATAGCATAGAAAGAGCTAGCTGAATAAATCATAACTATTCCTATAGCCAACAATAGAAATAAAGAATAGAATATACCATAGTCTACTTCCCCTAACTTCTTTTTATTTAGGGGTTCATTAAATCTCATAAACACTCCTCCATATTAAATTTCTAAAGTGCCCAGAATCCTATCATGCATAATATAACAGTTACTATTGAAAATACTGTTACAATCTTAACTTCGCTCCATCCACATTGTTCAAAATGGTGATGTATTGGAGCCATCTTAAATATTCTTTTACCAGTTAATTTAAATGATGTTACTTGAATAATTACAGATAATGTTTCAAGCACATATATTCCTCCTACTACTGGAATAAGTAGAGGTATCTCTAATATAATTGCAATTGTTGCAATTGCTCCACCTATAGCTAACGAACCAGTATCTCCCATAAATATTTTTGCTGGATATGCATTATATTTTAAGAACCCTATCAATCCACCTATTAAAGCTATACAGAAAAGACCAACTGAATCATGTCCTAATATAAATGCACTTACTGCAAAAAATGTTAAAACTAAAACTGACACTGTAGATGCTAAACCATCTAAACCGTCTGTTAAATTAACTGCATTTGTTGTTGCTGCATAAATAAAGATTACAAACGGAATATAAAACATTCCAAGAGCCACTTTTTTACCTAAGAAAGGTATTATCATACCTGTACTTAAATTTAAATATCCATAATACGCTATAGCTCCAGAGAAGACCAATAATAGGACCATCTTTTGCCAAGCTTTTAATCCTTCGTTATCCTTTTTTATTATTTTAAGTAAATCATCTAAAAACCCTATAAATCCAAAGGCTATAAGTGAGTATAGAGCTATCATAGCTTCATCATTCCACTTTAATCTTAAAGCAATCATCGTAATTAAAGTAGATCCTATAAATATTAATCCACCAATTGTCGGTGTACCGGCTTTTTTAAGATGGCTTTGAGGTCCTTCTTTTCTTATGTTTTGTCCGAATTTTAATCTTCTTAATGCTGGTATAGCAATAGGCCCTAATGCTAATGAAATTAGCAAACTTAGTACCGCTGCTATTGCATATTTTGATGTTATTATGTTTATCATTTTATCCCCCATTTTTCACTGCTAAAAGCAGTTCACCTCCTCTAATATATTGAGATAGATTCAAGCTCATTTACTACCTCTTCAAATTTCATTCCCCTAGATGCTTTAACTAAAATAATATCATTTTTATTTATATAATCTTTTAGTTTATCTAAACATTCATCTTTAGTTTTAAATGCAACTATACTTTTACCTTTATAGCCACTTCTAAATTCTTCAATATTTTCTCCTATGACTATTAACAATTCAACTTTGTCAGTTGCATAACTTCCAACTTCAGCATGAGCTTCTTTAGATTTAGAACCTAACTCATACATATCACCAAGTATAGCAACCTTTCTTCCGCCATTATAAGTAGCTAAAACATCTAAAGATGATTTCATTGAATCTGGGCTAGCATTATAACAATCATTTATAATTGTTATATTTTCTTTTTTTATAACTTGCAATCTCATCGATGTTGCTTCTAAATTTTCTAGTCCTTTGTTCATATCTTCAAAAGATAATCCTAAGTTTAATGCAATATCAATTGCTAACATAGAATTTAAAACATTATGCTTTCCTGCCATAGGTAATTTAAATGTAAATTCATTTCCCTTATGATGGGCAGTAAATTCTGTAGAGTTCTCTCTTAATATAATATTAGTAGCGTAAACATCATATTCATGATTATATCCAGTTTTTTCAATTTTAAAACATTTATTATCTAATTTGTTTAATAGTCTATCTTCTCCATTAACAACTAAAACACTATCCTTATCAAAGAAATCAGTAATCTCCATTTTAGCTTTTAAAATATTTTCTTGTGTCTTAAGATTTTCTAGATGAGATAAACCAATATTAGTTATAACAGCCATATCAGGAAGAGCTGTCTTAGCAAGATTGTGTACCTCCCCTAAATCGCTCATTCCCATTTCTAAAACTGCCACATCATATTCACTAGTTAATTCAAAAATCATAAGTGGTAACCCTATTTCACTATTGAAATTCCCTTTAGTCTTAAAGACTTTAAACTTATGACTTAAAAAAGCTGCAACTAAATCTTTTGTAGATGTCTTTCCTGTTGATCCAGTTACCCCAATAACTTTTAGATTTAACTTTTTTCTATAATAGTTAGCTAAATCTAACAAAGCTTTATGACAACTTTCCACTTTTATTATTGTTCCTTCTTTTTTAATATCGGCCTTATCAAAAAATACTTCATCTACTAATACTATATTTGCACCTTTATCAATAGCTTCAATGGCATTTTTATTTGGGTTAAATTTTTCTCCCTTTAAAGCTACAAAAATATTACCTTCTTCAATCTTTCTAGTATCAATACAAAACTTATTAAACTCTTTTTTGCTACTATCTATAATAATTTCACCTTTTATAGCATCCAAAAGTTCTTTGAAAGTTATTTCCATTACTACACCTCTTATTACTTATTTAAAATATCAGCAATTACTTCTCTTTCATCAAAATGCACCTTTCCTTCAGGCATTATTTGATAAGTTTCATGACCTTTACCAGCAAGTACTACTACATCTCCTGGCTCAGCCATATCCATTGCTAACCTTATAGCCTCAACTCTATCTTCAATTGCTAAATAGTTAGTTTTTTGTATATTACAACTAATCTCTTTTAGAATAGCAATAGGATCTTCTGTTCTCGGATTATCAGATGTTATAATTACTAAATCTGCTATTTCGCTACCTATTCTACCCATTTCAGCTCTTTTAACCTTATCTCTATCTCCACCACTACCATAAACAGCAATTAATCTATTTTTTGTAAGTATTCTTAAAGTTTCTAAAAGATTTTTCAATCCATCTGGTGTATGAGCAAAGTCTATTATTAATTCATAAGGAAGGTTGTACTTGATCCCAACTCTTTCGCATCTACCAGGAACTACTACATCTAATAAACCGCTTTTTATATTTTCTTCACTTATTCCTAATGTCTTAGCTGCTGCTATACATCCTAATGCATTATGGACATTATATTCTCCTGGCAAAACAAATTCATATCTTGTACCATTAACTGTAAATATAGTATCTTGGCCTATAAACTCAACTTCTGTTGCCCTATAATCACTTTCTTCACTAATAGAGTAAGTTATAGCTTTTTTATTTAGTTTTTCTAAATCTCTAATTACATTGTATCCGTAGTTGTTATCTACATTTATTATAGAATAATCACTTCTTTCAAAAAGCTTAAATTTTGCATCATAATAATTTTCAAACGTTTTATGGAAATCTAAGTGATCTCTTGTAATATTAGTAAATATACCTATATCAAAATGACAGCCATATACTCTATCTAAAGCTAAAGAGTGAGATGATACTTCCATTACACAATATTTACAACCTTTATCCACCATATTCTTAAATAATTTTTGTAACTCTAATGATTCTGGAGTAGTATGAGTAGATTCTATCTTTTCATCACCTATATAATTAGCTATAGTTCCAATTAAACCAACTTTTTCTCCTGACTTTTCTAAAATTGATTTTAGTATGTATACACTTGTTGTTTTACCATTAGTTCCTGTAACACCAATTAATTTAAGTTTTTTTGTTGGATGATCATAATAATTAGCTGCCATAGTAGCTAATGTTTTTCTTCCTTCATCAACTTTAATAATAGTTACATCATTTGATTCATTAACTAATTCTATATCTTTCTCACATATTATTACTCTTGCACCATTTTCAATTGCCTTATTAGCAAAATTATGTCCATCAACCTCAAACCCTGAAAGACATACGAAAATGTCATTGTTAGTGACTTTTCTACTATCATACTGAATATTGACTATTTCTTTATCTAAAGTTCCTTTTACTACTTTATAATTTACCCCATCTAACAATTGTAATAGTTTCATTACTTCATCTCCTCTTATAAATAGATATCTTAAAAGATAAAAATTTAGCATGTGATATTCCACATGCTAAACTAATGGCAAACTTCTAATCTCCGTAATCCGAAGTAAGTATAAGTTTTACCGTATCACCTATAACAATTACCTCTCCTTGTGGAGTGCTTTGATTGCTAACAACCCCATCTCCCTGAAGAGTATAATTAATTCCTAAGCTTTCTAATAGTTCTATAGCAGCCTCTTTAGAATATCCTATCAAATCTGGCATAACAACATTTTTATTATAATTTCCATCTCCATCAGTGTAAAGATTAATCTTTGATCCCTCTTTTACTACATATCCAGGATATGGTTTTATATCTGTTATTATAGACCCACTTCCTTCAATATTATACTCTAAATTGTTATCTTTGAGAACCTTTTTAGCTTCATCTAATGATAGTCCTCTTAATTCCGGAATTACAACTTCTCTTAAAATAGAATCATTATCCTTAAAAATTTCATCATTCATATAGTTTATAATATCATCTATAAACACTTTAGCTACAGGAGCTGTTACAACACCTGCATAGTAATCACCATTACTAGGCTCATCTATACTAACAAAAACCGTAACCTTTGGATTGTCAGTTGGAACCATAGCAGCCATAGATGATATATACTTTCCTGATTCATATCCCCCAGTAACAGGGTTAACTTTTTGTGCTGTACCAGTTTTACCTCCTATATGATATCCAGCTATATATGATCTATTAGAACCGCCTTTATTAACTGTTCTTTCTAGATAATCTCTTAAAACTGCAGTCATCTCTTCAGATAAAACATTTTCTTTTACTGTTGGTTCAAAAACCTCGTCAACAACCTCTTCTCCTGTTGATGTTGTATGAGTTACAGTTTTCATTATATGTGGTTGAATAAGGGATCCACCATTAGCTAATGCATTAAATGCGGTCATATATTGTACTGCATTTACAGTGTTAGTTTGTCCAAAAGAAATTGTCGCTAAATCTGCTTCTTTTATTGACTCAGCACTTTTTATTATACCTTTTGCTTCACCTGGTAAATCTATTCCTGAAACCTGTCCAAAACCTAATTTCTTTATATATTCAGTTAATTTTTCCTTACCAATCTTTTCACCTAACTTCATAAATCCTACGTTACATGAATTCTGAAGTATTTCTGGTAATGTTTGCTCACCATGTCCCCCATGCTTCCAACATTTTATTGTATGAGGTCCTACTTGCAAACTTCCTCCACATGTAAACTTATCTGTCTCACTTACAAGACCTTCTTCTAATGCTGTTACCATAGTTACAACCTTAAATATAGAACCTGGTTCAAATGTATCATTCACTAAGCTATTTCTCCACATTTTTTGTAGTTTTTCAGCATCAGTGTTTCCAGTAAAATCAGAATATCCATCAAACGGATTGTTAGGATCAAAATCTGGTTTATTCACCATCGCCAAAACTTCTCCATTATTTGGATCCATTACTAATATTGAAACTCTAGCTGCTTTATTATCTACTAAAGCCTTTTCTGCAGCTTTTTCTGCAAAAGCTTGAATATTTTTATCTATTGTAAGAGTAACATCCTTACCTGTTATTGGCGCTGTAAACTTAGATATTGTATACGAAACATTTGCACTATTTCTATCTAATTCTGATATTCTTATTCCTGGAACTCCAGATAAATATTCATTATACTGTAACTCTACACCTGTCAATCCTTGTCCATCTACATTAGTACTTCCAAGAACATGTGCTAAAAACTCACCATTTGGATAATATCTTTTTGTATCTGGAGATACAATTACTCCACTTATTTCTAAAGCTTTTACTTTATCTGCTGCTTCTTTCTCTATTCTTCTAACAAGATTAGCAGACCCAGCATCAGCTCCACTTGGCAATTTAGTTTCTAACTTTTCAAGTACTTCATCACTTTCTAAATCTAAAGCATTAGCAATTAATGGCGCTATATCCTTTGTTTCCAAACCTTTCTTGTTTAGACTTTGTCTAATTGAATTAAGGTCAAAATCAACCCTATATACATCAGCAGAAACAGCAAGTTCTTCTCCATTTCTATCTAAGATTCTACCACGCCTTGCATCAATCCTAACTTCACTTGTCCATTGTTCTTCAGCTCTCTTAGCATAATCTTCTCTCTTAACAATCATTATGTAGGCTAATCTTAAGCTAAGAATTAAAAATGTCAAAGTTATCACACCAATAACGATTGTCATTCTTTTCTTCATAACTGCTCGGTCTTTGAATGATCTTTTACTCATAACTCTTCCCCCATACCCTGATGAATTAATGAATAAAAGAAAAAGTTAATATCTAATACTTATTCTTTCTAAAGCAATTTTAACTTATAGAAATCCTATAAAGGAATTCTATAAGTTATTCATTAATTCATCCAATTTGCTATTTTTGCTATTAGGCCTGTCTTTGTATTAGTTTCTTTTTTATCTTTTATGTGATCAAAATAATTCTTAGACATATCAATTGTTATACTGCTTGATTTATCAGGATAAGTCATATTTAATCCATTTATAGCTACATTATTTATATTATCAAGAGAAGATACCTTAAGTAAATCTACTTTCATAGCTTCACTTTTTGCTAATTCTACATCCATCTCAACTTCTAAATTTGATAAATTTTTTTGAATTTTATATACATAGCTATCAATAGTTAAACTAGCTACTCCTAAAATCGAAACAATAACTGCTGAAGATATTATTTTTATTCTGTTGTTTTTCCAGTCAAACTCTTTTTTTACTTGTTTCTTTTTTCTTTTAACTTCTTGCTCCTTTATCTTTCTTTCAGGTGCAAGCGCTGTATTTCCTCTTATATAATCATATTCTCTCACAACCATTTTATTCACATCTCCCACACATTAATTTACCCTTTTTATAATTTTTCAATTACCCTTAATTTTGCGCTTCTACTTCTTGGATTCATTTCCACTTCTTCTTTAGATGGATCTATTGCTTTTCTAGAAATCACCTTAACTTTAGCTTTTTCTCCACAAACACAAATCGGAAATTCCTTTGGACATCTACAAGCTACAGCTAAATCTCTAAATTTATTTTTTACTATTCTATCTTCTAATGAATGGAAAGTTATAATTGCCATTCTTCCACCTTTAGACAGCTTACTTACTCCATCTTCTATAGCTCTATTTAAAATTGATAACTCACTATTAACCTCAATTCTTATAGCTTGGAAAGTTCTTTTTGCCGGATGTGGTCCTTCTCTTCTAGCTTTTGCTGGTATAGCATTTTTTATTATTTCTACTAATTCTAACGTAGTTTCAATATTTTTTTCTTCTCTAGCATTAACTATAAATGTAGCTATTCTTTTTGCAAACTTTTCTTCACCATAATCTCTTATAATTCTATATAATTCATCTTCTGAATATGTGTTTACAACCTCATAAGCAGATAATTCATTTTCTCTATTCATTCTCATATCAAGAGGTGCATCTTTCATATAACTAAATCCTCTTTCTCCAGTATCTAGCTGATATGATGAAACTCCTAAATCCATTAGTATTCCATCTACCTCTTCAATATCTAAATCATCTAATATTTGTTTAATATTATAAAAATTATTATGTATGAATGTTACATTATTAAAATTCTGCAACCTTATGGCTGCTGCTTTTAAAGCGTCAGTATCTTGGTCAATACCAATTAAACGACCATTTTCTGACAGTCTTTTAAGAATTTCTGAAGAATGACCAGCACCACCAAGTGTGCCATCTACATAAATTCCATCTTCCTTAATATTTAAAGCATCTAAACATTCGTTTAAAAGAACTGAAACGTGATTAAATTCCATTTTAAAAACTCCTTATATTCCTAAATCGCCCATTTTGTCAGCTATACTACCAAAATCGATATCTGACTCATTATAGCTTTCCCATTTTTCCTTACTCCAAATCTCAACCTTATTTAAAGCACCTATAGTTACTATTTCCTTTTCAATGCCTGCATATTCTCTAAGATTTGCCGGAATTAAACCTCTTCCTTGTTTGTCTGTTTCAACTTCTGTTGCACCAGCAACAAAGAATCTTACGAAAGCTCTAGCATCTCTATTAGTTAGTGGTAAATTTTTTAATTTTTCTTCAAACTTCTGCCATTCATCTATAGGATAAGCATAAAGACATCCATCTAACCCTTTACTGATTATAAATTTCTCTCCTAAGCCCTCCCTTAATTTTGAAGGTACAACTATTCTATTTTTGCTATCTAGACTATGTTGATATTCTCCTATGAACATTTTGCACCTCAGAAATTCACTCTACATCTAACCACTTTTCACCACTTTTAACCACTTTATATATATTTTATAAAACTTTTATGCATTCTTCAAGTAGTTTTGCTACTTTTTAATGAGTTTTTCATTTTTTAAGCTAGTAATTTCAATGCTTCAGGCCTTTTTGGCATTTCTTGTAATTATTTTAAATAATTTTCAAATCATTTTTTCGTACTTTTCTTTACATTTTTCTGAGAAAAAAATAGTGCATATATAATCTTTTCAAATTACATATACACTATAAAGTAATTATTATACGTTAAATCTGAAGTTTACAACATCTCCATCTTTCATAACGTACTCTTTTCCTTCTAATCTATATAAGCCCTTTTCTTTAGCAGCAGCTTCTGAACCACATGCTACTAAATCATCATATCCAACTATTTCTGCTCTAATGAATCCTCTTTCGATATCTGAGTGAATCTTACCTGCAGCAGCAGGAGCTTTTGTTCCTTCTTTTATAGTCCAAGCTCTTACTTCTTGCACTCCAGCAGTTAAATAACTTATTAAACCTAAAAGTTTATATGAAGCTCTTATAAGCTTATCTAACCCAGACTCTTCTAATCCATATTCTTCAAGCATTTCCGCTTTTTCATCATCTTCTAATCCTGAAAGTTCTTCTTCAAGTTTAGCACAAACTACAACTACTCCTGAGTTTTCATTTTCAGCATATTCTTTAACTTTCTTTACATAATCATTTTCAAGATTACCACTCATCATATCATCTTCAGAAATATTGCAAGAATATAAAACTGGCTTAGATGTAATCATAAATAAAGTTTTGATAAATGCATCTTCTTCTTCTGTTACTTCTAAAGTTCTTATTGGTTTATTAGCCTCTAAATGAGCCTTAACTTTTTCCATTATTTCATATTCTGCTTTCGCCTTTTTATCCCCTGATCTTGCAAGCTTAACTCCTTTTTCCATTCTTCTTTCTAAAACTTCTAAATCAGCAAAGATAAGCTCTAAATTAATTGTTTCTATATCTCTAATTGGATCTACAGACCCTTCTACGTGAACAACATTTCCATCATCAAAACATCTTACCGCATGTACTATAGCTTCAACTTCTCTTATATGTGATAAGAACTTATTTCCTAGTCCTTCTCCTTTAGAAGCTCCTTTTACAAGTCCAGCTATATCATAAAATTCTACAGCAGTATAAACTTTTCTTTTAGTGTTATACATTTTTTCAAGTACATCTAATCTTTTATCTGGAACGCTAACAACACCTACATTTGGTTCAATTGTACAGAATGGGTAGTTAGCAGATTCTGCTCCTGCTTTTGTTATAGCATTAAATAAAGTACTCTTCCCTACGTTTGGTAATCCTACAATTCCTAATCTCATCTAAGTACATTCCTTTCTTCCGTATACTAATACTTTTAAAATTATACTCTACAAACATTTTTATTTCAACCATTTAAAATATACAACCATAGATAAATATACCTTAATACTATAAATTCACCCTATACTTAGATTCCTACCTGTAATACATTAAAACTTTTCACTATATCTCATTCATAATTTTCTCTTTGCACAACATTTTTCCCTATATCATCTAACATCTTTTATCATTTTCGCCAGCAAACTTTTCTCCATGCTACTAGGAATCTTTTCCACTTTACGAAGCAAACAACTATGCTCCTTCACTTATAAATCTATACTGTGCCATGTAAAGATTGTAATAAGATCCTTTCTTAGCTAAAAGTTCTTCATGAGTTCCCATTTCACTTATTCCACCACTTTCAACCACCATTATCTTATCACAATCTCTAATAGTAGAAAGTCTATGAGCGATAACAAATGATGTTCTACCTTGTAATAATTTTTCTATTCCTTCTTGAACCAATTTTTCAGTTTCTGTGTCAATATTAGAAGTTGCTTCGTCTAAAATTAGTATTCTAGGATTAGCCAGCAAAGCTCTTGCAAAAGAAACTAATTGTCTTTGTCCCAAAGAAAGCCTTGAACCTCTTTCATTAACCTCTGTTAAGTATCCTTTCTCCATTCCCATAATAAAGTCATGAGAATTTACAGCCTTCGCAGCCTCTATAACCTCTTCATCAGTGGCATCTAATCTACCATATCTTATATTTTCCATTATAGAAGTAGAAAACAAGAAGGTATCCTGTAGCATTATCCCCATCTGTGATCTATATGATTCTAAATTAACTCCTTTGATATTCTTACCATCTACTAAAATTTCGCCATTAGTAGGATCATAAAATCTACTTAACAAAGAAATTATCGTAGTCTTTCCTGCCCCTGTAGCACCTACTAAAGCAACTTTTTCACCCTTATTAACTTTAAAATTTACTCTACTTAAAACTTCGGAACTGTTATTATAAGCAAAGCTTACATTTTTAAATTCAACTTGCCCACTAATTTTACCAATATTAATAGCTTCAGGTATATTCTCTATCTCTGGTTTTATATCTAAAATATCAAATATTCTATCTGCAGCAGCAAAATTAGTTATCATTGTATTATAAAAACTCGAAAGATTTGTAATAGGTCTCCAGAACATTCCTGTATACATTGAAAATGCAATCAATTTACCTATTTGTATTTCTCCAGACTGAATTAATCTATATCCTACAGCAAATACTATTAATGTACCAACTCCCCAAGACAGTTCAACCAATGGCCAAAATAGATCATTCAATTTTATAGCTTTTAAAAATGCATCCTTTTCTTTTCTAACCATTTCTTTATAAGTCTTTTCTGTGGAATCTTCCTTGGCAAAAGCTTGTACCACCTTTATTCCTGAAAAATTTTCATGAGTAAATCCGTTTAAGTTTGACCTTTTATTTCTAAAATCATTCCACCTTTTTCTAGATTTTGTTTCAATACAAAACATAGATATTGCTAATAAAGGAAGCAATGTCATACATGCAATTGCAAGTTTGAAGTTCATAATAATCATTGCTATACATACACAAATTAAACTTAATCCTTCTGGTATTACAGTTTGTATACTCTGATTAAATAAATTCTTAAGTGCATTTACATCTCCAACTACTCTAGCAAGTATCTTTCCAACAGGTCTTGAATCAAAAAAGTCAAAAGATAAACTTTGAATATGACTATAAAGTTCTTTTCTAATATCTACTAATACAGTGTTTGTAACTTCTGAAATCATCCTCCATCTAATTCGCGATAAAATCCATGCAAAATATTAATTATAACAAGAATTACTCCAATACCCAGCAATCCATTAACATTTTTATTTCCTACATAATCATCTATTGCTATCTGTAATAAGTAGGGATTTATTATGCTACACATCATTACGAATATCATAAGCAATATTACAATTATAGTTTTAGATTTATGAGGTTTTAAATATACAAATAATCTTTCTATTATCTCAATCTTACTTCTTTTTAGAGTTTGTTCATCTTTATTTATTGCATTACTACCCATACTATATCACCTCTCTTTCTAAAACATTAAAATCTTTAAATTGTTCGCAATATACATTGTAATAGCTGCCTTTTAGTTCTAATAATTCTTGGTGGGTCCCCTTTTCTTTTATACTTCCATCTTCAAAATACAAAATTATATCTGCATTTTTAACAGCAGATATTCTATGAGCTATTATAAATGTTGTACTCTTATCTTTTCTCTTGTTCAGATTTGATAAAAGTTCATATTCTGTTTCCATATCCAAAGCAGATGTGGCATCATCTAATATCAGAATAGGTGATTTTCTCAAAAGCGCTCTAGCAATTGATATTCTTTGTTTTTGCCCTCCTGATAGTCCAATACCTCTTTCACCAATTTCTGTTTCATAACCATCTGCTAACTCTTTAATAAAATCAAAACAACACGCTGTCTTAGATACTTCTTCAATTTCCTCAATTGTTGCAAATTCATTACTAAATTTTATATTGTTAATTATAGAATCTGAGAACAAAAATATATCTTGCATTACAACAGACATATTATTTCTTAACTTATCTAAGTTATATTCTTTTACATTTACTCCATCTATTAATACTTCACCTTTACAAACATCATAATATCTACCTATAAGATTTAGTAATGTTGATTTTCCTGATCCTGTAGTTCCCATCAAAGCAACTGTGCTACCTGAAGGAATTTTCAAATTTATATCCTTAAGCACAACTTCATCGTTATATTTAAAGCTAACATTATCAAACTCAATATCTCCTTTAATTTTATCAGGCTTATAACTACTTTCTATCGTAAAAATTTCTGATTTCCTATCTATTATTTTAAATATCTTTTTTGCTGAAGCATTACTTCTAGATAATAAATCTAATAAATTACCTAACATTCTTAATGGCCATATTACATTACCAATATAACCATTAAAAGCAACTAAAGTACCTAAAGTCATATTCCCATTCATTACAAAAATTCCACCAATAACTATCATTATAACTAGTGATATATTAGTTAAAAACTCTACTGGCGGAAAGTATTTCCCTATTACTTTTGCCTGTTTTACATTCAAATCATAATAACTTTTATTCATAGATAAAAATTTTAATATTTCATGTTTTTCTCTAGTAAAGGCTTTTACAAGTCTTACCCCAGCAATATTTTCTTCTGCTGCTGTATTTATTTCAGCTGTTTTATCACTTAGTTCGTCATAACACTTCCCAAATTCTTTTTCAAGCTTGACTCCAATAAATCCTATAGGAATCATTACAGCCATACATATTAAAGTTAATTGCCAATTTAGCCAAAATAATATAATAGCTGAAACGACAAAATATATAATATTCTCCGCAAAAAGCCTAAGCCCAAAACCTATGGTATCCCATATATTATCAACATCTTCACCAATTCTAGACATAAGTTCACCAGTATTTATATTGTCAAAATACTTAAACTCCAATTTTTGAATATGATTAAACAAAGTATGTTTAATATCTTCCTGTACAAAGCTAGCCAATCTGTCGTATATATATTCTTTTCCATATCCTAATACTGCCTTAACTATAGAAATAATAGCAAATCCTATTAAAATAGGTACTATTAAAGACACTTTTCCTTCTATAATGCCTTGATCTAAAAATATCTTTTGTAAGTACGGGCTGAACAAATCTATTCCTATAATTATAATCATTGATATTGTTCCAAATATTAAACTTCCTTTATACTTCCATACATATTGTAAAATTCTCTTCATCCATCTACACCTCACTTTTCTTAAAATAAAGTAAATCTCTATTCTCTTTAGACAAATAATTAGTTAAATAAAAAAAGCTGTGAATATCCACAGCCTTTAATACGTAAAAATAATAATAAAAAAAATCGCGGATATATATCGCGATCTCACCAAGTAAATTATTACTCTTAATTAACTAATTATTAATACCTAAAGAGACAGGGTTATACCTATATACATACTTCATATTCATTTTTATTTCTAATTTAATGTTATTAAAGTTGAACATAATCCTACCTCCTTCTATTTCTATATATTCCCATTATATACATCAAATCATTCATTGTCAATATTTCAAAAATCAGTTTTATTTTTCCATACGCTTTATTGTGAATATTATTTAACTTAAAGTAAAAAAATATAATGAATAATAGAGATGAGCATAATTGATCTTTTAAAAAGTGAATATTAATTAGAGATGAAAAAATAGGAAAATTAGGATTATTAGTAATAAAGTGACCTAAAAAAGGGCAGACTATCCCTATGAGGATAATAAAATGTAAAATATTAGGTTGTTAAAGAGCTAACTAGCTCGTTTAAGCTTGCTTAGAGAACAAATCTTATCTTCCTTTTTATTAACA
>NZ_JACOOP010000060.1:0-19416 GCF_014287725.1 Clostridium sp. NSJ-49
AGAAATGGTATATTATTGCATGAAAAGAAAATAGCGTAAAGGTATATTTTTACAGAGAATAGGAGGTTTATAACCTCCTATTTGTCGTGTCAAAAAACTTGTTCATTTAGAAATAATTTCATATAAATATATGAATAAAAAATAAAAAGACCGTCTACTGAAATGATTTTAAAAATCATTTCAGAGACAGCCCCTTTTTTGTTGATTACAGAGAATTAAATAAAAGAGAGATAAATGCACAAATTTATAATTTTATTGATATGTTAATTTTAAAATCTAATTAACTGATAAAAGATAAGCACTTAGAACTAATAATTTATATGCCTAATGAGTTTAGTATTTATAGGTAAGAAGGATGCGAAAGAGAAGAGTAATATTAATAAGAAGCTATTAAATATGAATATTATCTCTGTATATTTGGAATAAATTAACTAGTAATTTTTTAACTTTATAATTATAATTATAATTATAATTATTATGGTTTTTAGAGAATTTTTATATAATTATAATATATTTAAACAAAAGTTAAAACTAATAGATATATGGAGGATATTTAAATGAACAAAAGAAACATAGCACTTCCTCCGATAGGAATGCGAATTATTAAATCTTCGATAGGAGTATTGCTAGGATTCATTATTTATTTTTTAAGAGGGAAGCAAGGGACACCTTTTTATACAGCATTGTCTGTATTGTGGTGTATGCAACCTTATAGTAGCAATGCAAAGGCTAACGCTATACAAAGAACTATAGGAACTTTTATAGGAGCTGCTTATGGATTGATAATGATATTAGTTGAGTTATATGTTATACCCTTTGATAATGAGCTTTTTAGATATATAACAATATCATTACTAATAATTCCAATTATTTACACCACAGTTATATTTAATAAGAAAAATGCTTCGTATTTTTCCTGTGTCGTATTTTTAAGTATAGTAGTTAACCATCTTAAAGATAAAAATCCATATTTATTTGTATTTAATAGAATGATGGATACTATGATTGGTATTGGTTTAGCACTTATCATAAATACATTTGAGCTACCGAGGAAAAGAAGGAATGATTTACTTTTTGTAGCCGAATTAGATAAAGTATTATTAAATATGAAAGAAACTTTAACTTCATATAGTAAGATTGAGTTAAATAAAATGCTTGATGATGGAGTTAAGTTAACAATTGCAACTATGAAAACTCCAGGAGCATTAGTTACATCATTACAAGATATAAGATTAAATTTACCTGTTATAGCTATGGATGGAGCTATATTATTTGATATGAAAGAAAATAAATACTTAAAAGTGTATGAAATGACTCATGAAGAAACTAAGAAACTTGTAGATTTAATTCAGGCTAGAAATATGCATTGCTTTATAAATACAGTAGTAGAAGATTCTGTTATGATTTATTATGGGGATTTTAAAAATCCGGTGGAAAGTGATATATATAATAACTTAAGGTCGTCTCCTTACCGTAATTATATAAAAGAGGAATTACCAGATAGATATGGAGCAGTTTATTTAATGCTTATTGATGAGACTGAAAAAATAGAATCTTTATATGAAGAATTAGAAAGGTTAGGATATACAAAAGAGTTTAAAGTTTTAAAATATGATTCTGATGATTATCCAGGATATACTTATATTAAGATTTATAATAAAAAAGCTATTAAGGAAAATATGATTAAGTATGTTCAAAGCTTAACAGATGCAAAAAGTACACTAGTCTTTGAAAAAGATAATGAAGTTTTTCAAAATTATATAAGTAAAAATGATCCTAATGAAGTAGTTAAAAAGCTAAGAAAAATTTATAGACCTTATTTTTGGCACAAGTATTAAAAGAAGGAGGCAAATTTATGCCTCCATTAATTATATAATTATTTTTTATAACCGTTACCTGCACCAGTTTCTTCTTTTATTTCATGAAGATTTAATTTCTTATCATGTTTATGGACTACTTCATGAATCTTTTCGCTTTTATGTTTTGTCATAGGAATGCCTCCTTAAAAATATTAATTATTGATGCTTATAACCATTACCAGTACCAGTTTGAGCCTTTATTTTATGTAAGTTTGCTTTACCTTCGATATTACTTACAACATGGTGAATCTTATGAAACTTATTAGTGTTAACAAATGTGTCTTTAATTGGTGAAATTTCAGAAGCACGTTCAGTATTATTATAACCATTACCAGCACCAGTTTGAGCCTTTATAGTATGTAAATTAATTTTCCCTTCAGAATTAGACATTGCTTCTTGAATTTTTTCGCTTTTATGTTTTGTCATAGGAATGCCTCCTTAAAAATATTAATTATTGATGCTTATAACCATTACCAGCACCAGTTTGAGCCTTTATAGTATGTAAATTAATTTTCCCTTCAGAATTAGACATTGCTTCTTGAATTTTTTCGCTTTTACTACTTGCTTCATAAGTATCTTGTATAGGAACCTTAGATTGTTCGCCTGAAGATTTGAATCCATTACCAGCTCCAGTTTCAGCTTTTATTTCATGTAAATTAAGTTTTCTATCATTATCATGAACTACTTGGTGTATCTTTTCACTCTTATGCTTTTTCATATTAACCTCCTAAAAAATAGTATTAGATAAAATATCTATTATTGTTATGTGTTAAACAAGAAAAATGATACCTTGAATTTTATTGTAACCAATTAACAAGCTTTTGAAGTTCATATAAAAAAGAGGTAATAATCAAATATTAAGAATTAGGATTAATATAATTATCTCAATAAAATCATAAAAAAGGATTTATTTTCATGGTATTAATACTTAGACTTTGTAGATAATAGTACTGTACCAAGAGGGCATCAGGTTTTAGGAGGGAATTAATATGAGTGAAAAACACGATTGTTCATGTGCAAGCCAACAAGAAAAAGAAAAGAAAGCCAATAATTGTGGATGTAAACATAATAAAAAAGTCAAGAAAAATGATTAGATAAAGTTAAAAGCTTTTTTAAAAAAACTTATATTTGAGTTTATAAAAGGACAGGTTTAGCAAAAATTAGCTAATTAAAAGTTAAAGTAACGATTGGGAAAATGCGAAGCTGCAAATTTGCTTCGCACTTTTTAATTATATAAAAGATTAACGTTTTAATATTTGTAATTTTTAATATTTGTAATGATGATAGTAAATCATATAATAATACTATAAATAACCATAGTCTATATAAGTTTAAAATAAGAATAATAATTATGGTTATTTAGGAAAAGTAATTTGCTAAAGAATGGTTTTACAATTTAATATAAGCTTATAAGTTATATCAACTAAAAATAAAACAACCCTTATAGTAAGAATAAGGGTTGTTTTTGGTTGCGGGGGCAGGACTTGAACCTACGACCTTTGGGTTATGAGCCCAACGAGCTGCCAACTGCTCCACCCCGCGATATTAAATTGTATGCATTTCATTGATTAACTTATGACCTAAGTATAATGTAGCAAAGCACTAAAGTCAAAGTGATATTATGGCGTATTAAGCCTTAAGATGACAAGAGATACCTTAGAGTCTAAAATACGATAGAATGGTAGAATATAATATTATTATGAAAATATAAGTTTGTATCACACTATATTCCATATATGATAATGATTTATTTACAAGGGTAATTTAATCTTAATTACAAGTAGTCCACTATAATAATTTTAGAATTTATGTGTTATTATGAAGTGGACAAGTTGGTAAAGACGTAAAAGTACATTAGAACTAAAAATGAACTATACATAATAGTTCAAATTATAGGAGGAATGGAAATGAAATCTAAAATAATCGCGCTAGTAATAGCTGGAACTACAATGTTAGGAACTGTATCAGCAAGTGCTGCTACAAGATATTATGACTCAAATAATGGTGGAGCATATAGACATCATTGTAAGCATAAATATCAAAGACCTTGTAAGCCAAGTCAAGATGAAAAACCATCAACAGGAGATGATAATGTAGTAATACCACCAACAGTAGGAGATGATACTACAGTTACGCCACCAACATCAGATGACAATACAGTTGTAACACTACCAGCAGGAGAGGAGAATACAGAAGTTACTCCACCTACAACAGGAGATGATACAACAGTTACACCTCCAACAAATGAAGGAGATGCAGTAACAGATGATACAAATGCATCTGATAAATTTATGGCACAAGTCGAACAAGCTATCTTTAATAAAGTTAATGAAGAAAGAGTGAAGGCTGGTGTAGCACCATTGAGTTATAACACTACAATGGAGAAATATGCAAGAATTAAATCTCAGGATATGGGAGATAATAATTACTTCAGTCATACTGATTTAAATGGTAATTATATAACAGCTCAAATGAAAGCTGATGGGGTCTCATATAATTCATGGGGTGAAAATATAGCATACCTAGGGGGTTATGGTACTGATCCAACAGTATTAGCTAACCAATTTATGACTAACTGGATGAATTCATCAGGTCATAGAAAGAATATACTATCTACAGACTTTACAAGCATTGGAGTAGGAGTATATCAAATTGGAAATAAAGTCTATGCAACTCAAGAGTTTTATAGATAATATTTTAAATTAATTAAGCGTTCTAGATACCAATTTAACATAAATGTACTTTTAAATAGAGCCTATATTAAGTATAGGCTCTATTTTTTTGTTTTAAGAAAGTATATTTTTTAAGAATAATACCTACCAGTAATTTCAGAAACGGTAACTTTAAAGAATTTTATATTAGAAGTATCTATATATGAAAAATTTGTTATGCAATTATATTTATTTTTGAATTTTTCAATTATAGATATTTTTTCTTTAATATCATTAATAACAGTTGTAGTTCCATTTGCTATTATGGTTTTATAACTTTCTACTTTTCTACAGCGATGATGTTGTAATAAAGTGATACCTGCAATGCCAGTATAATAAATGTTATCAATTTTTTGACTAGTATTGTTACTTATAAAGTAGAATATTAAATTATCATCTGAATAGTCAAAAACATACCACATAGGTACAGATGAGATATTTGTTGTATCAGTTGTAGCTAAATAGCACATTTTCTCTTCGTTTAAAATTGCAATAATATCTTTAGTTGAAAGATTTTTATAATTACAAATATCCATACATGGAATGCTCCTTTTTTATTAAGATAATATGCTATAGTATATGAAAGAAATGCTGAAATTGTATAATAATTATGTAAATAAAAGCAAGTAATATAAGAAATTTTATACTACTTGCTTTTAAAATTATAAAAATAAAGCATCTTTATATTTTCTATTATAGATATAGTACTCCTTAAGTAAGGTAATAAAAACTTTCTTTAGTTCTAATAATTTATGCATACTATCAATTATATAAATTAATAGATTTTCCCACATAGGATTTTTTAAATAATTATCATCATATATATATATATAATAAATAATTTATATATTATATTAGCTAAATCATTGTTTATATGTTCTAAGGATTGGGCATTTTGAAGTTCATTGATTGATTCTTTTAATAAAGTTTTATTATTTAATGAAAAATATATTAAAGATTTAGTTATACTATCAGGAACTAACATTCTATGATCAACAAGTCCAGTATTATTTTTTAAATAATTTAATGAAGTAGAGTATTCTTTTAATCTATAGTATGCCCATGAAATTATTGAGTTTAAATGTTCAATAAAATATCTATTCTTAAGCTTTTCAGCAATACTTAATGATATTTTTAAGTAAGTAATGGCATCACTATAGTTATCTAGCATAAAATGAACTTCAGCAATTTTTTCATAGCAAGACATAATACTTATAATGTTTCCTTCTGTTACATAAAAGTCTAAAGCTTTCTTTATGCAATCGTATGACTTTATTGGATTATTTTCTATTCTGTAAGCATAAGATAGCCAGTAATAACAATGACCATTATCTTTATAAGTTAAAGCTTCTTCTATAAATTCTTTTCCAATAGATTTATTATCTGAAAGATTTAAAGTATCTACACCTACGTAAAAGTTATATAGAAACTTTTGTTGTGGAGATAGTAATTCAAAGGATGAATGAAGTAACTCTTTTGAACTTTCAAATTTTTCTCTATTTGGAGTGGAACAGTATCTTGCAAGCTTAGCTAAAAAATAATCTATAACAAGAGGGGATGTAATATAATCATTTTCCTGAGACTCTAATTCGTTGAAAATCTCATTTGTCAAATCAAATTCATTAAAATGAAGACTTTCAAAAAAAAGTTTTAAACGATTAATCCCTTTTTCCAGAAATTCTTTGGAATCATTAAATGTTAATCCAAGCCTATTAAATATAATAGATATTACTTCTTCACTTGGAATTAAATCACCATTTTCTATACGACTTAAATAAGAAGCAACACAAACTCCTTTTGATAAAGTTTTTTGACTTATATTTTGATTTAGTCTATTAAGCTTAATTATAGAGCCAATTATTTTTTTATTATCTTTATATTTGTAAAAGTCCATAGTAAAACTCCTTTAATATGTTGTCGTATAATAATTATAAATTAAAATGGTAAAAATTTAAAGCGAAGAGAGGAGTTTAAAATGTAAAAAAAGTATATATTTTCATAAAAAGTGTGAAATTTGACGTTGAAAAAGTTTGCTTAAACTAAAAAAAATAACCACAATTTTACACAATTATTATCTGTACAATCTATTGACTAAAATTGCCAGACTGATATAATAAAAGTGTAACCAAAAACATGATAAAGTTTACATTAAGGTTATATATTATTTTTCGACAAAAATGGAAACGGTACCGTAAAATTTTTAGGGTGAAATTTAACGGTATTAAATATAGGACAGGCCGTTTGTATTAATTCCTAAAAACGATTTAGTAAGTATTAAAAAAGTATTTAAGTTTTACAACTTTAAATAAATTAGTAATTAAAAGTGGAGGAGAATTAATTATGAAGAAATTATTAGTTACTTTACTTGTAGCAGCTACTACATTAAATTTAGTAGCATGTGGTTCAAGTAATAAAGGTGGACAAACATCAGAAGGTGGAACTAACGAAACTACTGGTAACGATGCCAAAGTTGAATTAACTGTTCAAGTAGAAGAAGGATGGGTACCTTACTATGAACAAGTTAAAGAAACGGTTATAGGAAAATATCCAAATGCTGATATTAAGTTTATAACAACAGGATCTTTTGATCACTTAGATGTATTAGACCAATCAGATCCAACAAACCCAGACGTTGCTGACGTATTTGCTTTACCAGCAGATAGATTATATGGACTAGCTAACAACAACGCTTTAGCTGCTATAGATGCTGAAACTATGGCTAACAATGTAGGTGGATTTAAAGATTTCAAAGGTGGACTAGGTGGAAACTTCTACGTTGATGGAGAATATTTAGCTTTCCCTTATAACATAGAAACATTAATAGGATATGTAAATGTTGCCAATGCAGAAGCAGCTGGAATAGATTTTAGCAAATCTATAGAATTAACTTCTGTAGAAGCTGATCAAATATTAACAACTGTACATGATTGTTGGTTTGGAGTTGCTTTTGCTAACTCAGCTGAATTAGAATTATTAGGACATAATGATGCTGGTGAGTTATATTCAGATGCTACTAAAGAATGGTCTGAATTAACTGAAGATCAACAAAAATTATTCACAGCTTTATATGATTATTGGAAATTCCATGATACAAACAAAACTGACCTTTGGGATAAAGAAGCAGCTGGTGGATATATTGAAGAGCAATTCAAAACTGGTGGAACTGACGTTATAAAAATCGATGGACCTTGGGCAACTACAAGTGTTAAAGATTTAGTTGGAGATGCTTCAAACTTAGAAGTTATTCCTCTAACAAATATAACTGTTAACGGAAATCCATTAACTCACTGGAAAGGTGGATGGGGACTTGGTGTAAATGCAAGAGTTGAAGAAGATGCTGATAAGATGGCAGTAGCTCAAGCATTTATTGAAGAAATAGTTAACCCTGCAAATGCTCAAGAATTATTCAAGTATACTGGTAAGATATTAGAAAATGTTGAACCTTCTGCTTATGAAGGAATCGATGAATTAGAAAAGAAAGTTATTGATGCAACTTATGCTGGATATGAAAAAGCTGAAAACAGACCTCTATTCACTGAATGGGGTAGCGTATGGGATTCTTGGCAAAATGCTTTATTATCATGGTCATCAACTCAACCAAAAGATGCTGAAGCAGCATATAACGAAGTTAAAGCTTCATTCGAAGCAATGATGTCAAGCTTCTAAGTGAGATTCTAAATCTATGATTTAATTAATCGAACTTACTCATTCGAACGTAAATGAGAAGGAGTTTGCGATATCAAATTTTATAATTATAAATAATAACTAGAAGTGTAGGGGACATAGTCCCCTTTTCTTGTAAAAAGGAGGCCACATGAGAGATCAAATAGAGATGACGAGGGGTGTATTTTATTCATTAGTGGGAATATGTGCACTAATTATATTTTCAATCTCATTAGAAGCAATATTTAAAGTAAAAGACACAGCATTTTTTGATATGTGGTTATCGAATCCAAACTTAAATACGGCTATGATAGGAGAAACTAGTGAAGAGTTATATCAAACATATTTAACTATGTGTATGTCTTCGTTTTTTGTTAAGATAATAACTCCGATAGGACTAGCTATACATAGTTACATTACACTGACAAAGTTAAGGGTAAATAAGTTATATGTAGTAATATGGACCGTATTATTAATAGGATCCTTTGGATTCTCAATTATAGGTGAATCTTGGTATTCAATGTTTTTTATAGTAAGTAGCATAGGCTATATTGCTTTAATTTTAATGATGATTTATTTAGGCAAATGTATTTATAACGTAAGAGGACTCTAAAATTAGAGGTAATTGAGAAATCATTAAAGTAGGGGGAAAAAGCTTGAAAAAGTTTGATATGTATTTATATGATCATTTAGACCGTGAATATGATAGAAAAAACTTATACTTGTACGAAGTTGCATCTCTTCAATATGAGATAGAAGGTGTGAAGGGTAATGAAAAAGAAGAATTAAAAAAGAAATTGAATGAGTTAGTAAAAGGAAAAGCGGAGCATCCATATATTAAAAAATTAAATGAATATAAAAGTAGAGAAAAATCTTTCTTAGAAGAAACTAATAAGAAAGTTGCTGAATATAGAGGAAAGGTAGATAGCTCTTTACCAAAAAAAGTACAAAATTTAGAGGTAAGATTATTTAAAGCTAAACAATTGGTTACTTTTTATGAAAAGTATGTAGATTTAACATATGATGCTGAACTTTTATACGAACAAAATAAAATGGAGATTGCACAAATACCTCATATATTAGATTTTGCAAAAGAAACTTATAAAGAGTTAGTTGAAGCTCAGGCTAAGAAAGCTAATATAAATTCAGAAAAAGATTCTAAATTTCAAAAAGAATTTAAGAATTTCAAAATTGAAGAAAAGAAAAACTTACATGATAGAATTAGTGAGGTAAAAGCAAAACAAAAAGAAGGTTTAATATCAAAACAAGCAAAAGAAAATACTATAAAGGAACTTAAAAGAAAATATAGAGAATCTGTTATGGTAAAATCTTTTGAATGTGAAAAAACTTATAATGAAGAAGTTATAAAAAATAAAAGATATGAACTTAGTAAAACATTAAAACAAAAAATTAATACTGTAAATGTGAATGTATCTGATCTTAGAAGAGTTTATCCTATAGAGATAGAAAAGAAGATTCCATGGAAATCATATGTAACTATTTTATTCCCAGGATTGGGACAATTACTTAATAAGCAGTATATAAAATCGATAATAATGTTCTTAGGTAGCATTTATATATACACAATGGCTATTCCATATGCATTAGGTTATGGTAACTATAAAGGAGAGGGAATTGCAGGATTAATAACGTTAGCGGAAGGTGCAGGAAAGCTTGATAGATCAATAATCTTTATGATTGAAGGTATACTTGCAATAACTTTAATCGTATTAGCATTAGTATTACTATTATTATCTTTTAAAGATGTTAATAAAGTTGAAAAAGAAGAAATAAGGGGAATAAGAACAAGGACTTGGATAGAAACTAAGCAAAGTTTACTTGAAGATGGATTCCCATATATGGTATCAGCACCGGCATTAGTTGTTACAATATTTATGGTATTTATACCAGTAGCAACTACAATACTTTTATCATTTACAGGAATGGATCCAAAGCATCAAGCTAAATTTGGATGGGAAGGTCTAAGTAACTATAAGATGATTGCTTTAGGACAAGGACTAGCAGGATCAGTATTCTGGAAGATTCTTGGATGGACAATAATTTGGACTTTAGTTGCTACTACATTAGCAATAGCTTTAGGATTTATTCTAGCTATAGTTCTTAACAATGATAGAATAAAAGGTAAAACATTATTTAGAACAATATATCTACTACCTTGGGCTGTACCAGCATTTATAACAATAACATTCTTTAGTATATTATCATCTCCAAATGGAGCATTAACACAGGCTCTACAAAGTATTTTTGGAGAAGGATTATCAATAAAAAATAACACATTTGTAGCTAGGTCAGTACTTATTTGTATACAAGCATGGCTTGGAAGTGCTTATGTTTTCTTATTATCAACAGGAGTTCTTCAATCTATAAATAAAGAACTTTATGAGGCTGCTGATATAGATGGAGCTACAAGCTTTAAGAAATTATCAAAGATTACGATACCATTAGTATTATTCCAAACAGCTCCACTTTTAGTTGGGCAATATACATTTAACTTTAACAACTTCTCAATCATATGGTTATTTAATAATGGTGGACCATTTAATCCATCGGTATATGGAAACTTAGCAGGTTCTACAGACCTTCTAATTTCATACATCTATAAGCTGACTTTAGAAAATCAATATCAAGCTTTAGGTGCTGCTATAACTATGATAGTTTCTATAGCTCTTATAATAATAGCTTATATTGGATATAGAAATACGGAAGTATTTAAAAAGGAGTAAGGGGGTAACGGTATGTTAGAAACAAACAATGTTAAACAGAAAAGTTCATTAAAGAAGAAAAAGAAAAGCAATCTTTATCTTTCAGATAAACAACCTCTTACTTTAGGAGGGAAAATTGCTCTAGGAATATCTTACGTATTCTTAATAGGTTGGGCATTAGCTGTAATATGGCCAATATTGCAAATTATAATATCTTCATTTAATGGTGAGCAAGGAAAAAGGTTAAATCTTAATGCTGGATTTAGTTTTTCTCTAAAACACTTCCAACATCTATTTGAAAATACAATGTATTTAAAATGGATGGGTAATACAATATTTATAAGTGTTGTAACTGCTATATTAGTAGTATTAATTGTTTCATTTACAGGATACGCTTATTCAAGATATAGATTTAAGGGTAAGAAAGTATCTCTTATGACAATAATGCTTATACAAACAATACCACAATTCGTTGGTATAACGGCATATTTTACTATGTACTCAATCGCATCTGATATGGTTCCAGCCTTTACTAGACAGATGATGCTTATACTTATATATGCAGGTACAGGGATTGCAGGGAATACAATTATCTTAAAGGGATATCTAGATTCTATTTCAACTGAATTAGATGACGCAGCAAAAATTGATGGATGTTCTAGTATGAAAATATATAGACTTATAATAATGCCTATAGCAAGACCAATGTTAGCAATTATTGCATTATGGTCATTTATAGGACCATTTATGGATGTTCTACTATCAAAAGTTTTATTAACTACACCTGAAGATTATACATTGTCAGTAGGATTATATACGTTAGTAAACGATGAGCGTACAATTAACCAACCAGCCTTTGCAGCAGGAGCTCTTTTAGCGGCTGTGCCAATAGTAATACTGTTTATTGCATTACAAAAACAACTAGTATCAGGTCTTTCAAATGGTGCTACAAAAGGATAGGATAGGAGTGGGTAGATATGAAGGTAACATTAAATAATATAGGTAAAAAATACGAAAGTAGAGAAGATTTTACTTTAAGAAATATAAATTTAGAAATTGAAGATAAGGATTTCTGTGTAATCTTAGGACCATCAGGATGTGGTAAGACTACATTATTAAGAATGATTGCAGGACTTAACTCTATTACAGAAGGAGATCTTTTATTTGGAGAAAAAAGAGTTAATAAATTAGCATCTAAAGATAGAGATATAGCAATGGTTTTCCAAAGCTATGCATTATATCCTCACATGACTGTTTATGATAATATGGCATTTTCTTTATCAATGAGAAAAGAAAGAAAAAATGTAATAAATGAACGTGTTATGGAAGCAGCAAAATTATTACAAATAGAAAATTATTTATATTCAAAGCCTTCCGATATATCTGGTGGTCAAAGACAAAGAGTTGCATTAGGAAGAGCTATAGTTAGAAAACCAAGCGTATTCTTAATGGATGAGCCTCTTTCTAACTTAGATGCTAAGTTAAGAGAGCATATGAGAATTGAGCTTGTTAGAATTCACAAGCAATTAGGAACTACAAGTATCTACGTTACTCATGACCAAGTTGAAGCTATGACAATGGCAACTAAGATAGTTCTTATGAATGATGGTAAGATTCAACAAGTTGGTAAGCCATATGAATTCTATGAAAAGCCACAAAATATGTTTGTAGCTAGATTTATTGGTTCTCCAACAATAAATATGATAAAAGGTAAGATGGATGGTAAGAAATTTATTTCAGAAGATGGTCTTATATCTGTAACTCCATCAGAAAAGGATTTAAAAGCTTTAGCTAACCATATAGGTAAAGAAGTTTATTTAGGAATTCGTTCAGAAAGATTTGTAAGCGGAGAGGCTAAAGATAAATTTGAAGGAACAATAGATGTAATAGAAGTATTAGGAAAAGAAAAGACTTTATTTGTTAAATTAAAGAGTGGAAAAGATATGGTTATAACAGTTCCAGGACATTATCAATATGAAGCTGGAGAAAATCATACATTTGGATTTGACTTAGAAGCTTTACATTTCTTTGACGCTGAAACTGAAGAAAGAATTAACTAAAAGTGCGAGCTTAGCTCGCACTTTATTTATATTTCATATATAATATTAAGCCCTAATTTTTTAGCATATTCATACGCTTGATCCATACATGAATCCCACATAAATTTAGGGTCGTGGCAGTCAGAGTTTATTATAACTTTCAAATTAGTTTTAGCAACTTTTTCCCAAAACTTATTATGTGGATAAGGATATCTATCTATATCAGGAAATGACATTATTCCTTTTCTGAAGCCATTTGCATTAAGTTCAAGTATAGTATCATGCTTTATTGCACTTTCTATGATTATTTCACATGCTCTATCACAATTTTCATCCCATGCTAGATTATTTATAAATATAAGATCAGGATGGGCTAAGAATTTAAAAAAGTTAGTTTCTAATGCTTTAGAAATTGATAGTGCATAGTCGACATAGGAATCAGTAGAATTTAATGAGAAAGTATGTAATAATTCACCTTTAGATAAGAATACATGTTGTCCTAAGATTAAGTAATCAAGGCTTAAGTAATTTAAGAGATAATTGTAGTAACTATAGACTGATTCATCATATTCTATTTCTAAACCTATTAGAATTTTAATTTTATTTCTATATTTTATTTGCAAATATCTAATAGTATCGATATAGTCTTGAAGTTCTAAATAATCCATTCTAGTATCTTTAGTTAAATTTAATCTATCATCAGGATATGGAGCGTGATCGCTAAATCCCAGTATATTTAATTTATTTTCTAAAGCAGAATTTAAGTAATCTAATTCAGTTCCAATAGCATGTCCACATCTATATGTGTGAGTATGATAATTTA
The DNA here is from genome assembly GCF_014287725.1 of Clostridium sp. NSJ-49. Classification (NCBI taxonomy): domain Bacteria; kingdom Bacillati; phylum Bacillota; class Clostridia; order Eubacteriales; family Clostridiaceae; genus Clostridium; species Clostridium sp. NSJ-49. The sequence continues at coordinate 13,819 of NZ_JACOOP010000060.1, forward strand.
CTTTATGCATAATATAAATCTCCTAAAAATAATTTATTATAATATAATTTTATAAATATATTATATAAAAGTAAATAAAATAAACCTCACATAATAATGTAAGGTTTATGGTTGCGGGGGAAGGACTTGAACCTCCGACCTTCGGGTTATGAGCCCGGCGAGCTACCTACTGCTCCACCCCGCGATATTAAATATTACGATTTTAAAAATAAGAATTTGAAATCTTTATATTATAGTATACTCATAAAACGTAATAATATTCCATACAATCTGAAATTTATTTATAATTTGATTAAAAAAATATGTTAGTAATTTTAATAGAAATTAAACTAGAAAGTAATTATAGCAATAAATATAGAATATATATATTGTAAAGGTATACAAAAAGGAGTTGGAGGGGTCAAAATGAAAATAAAAATTGAATCACTATTAATAGATAAGGATAATAGCATAGCAGAAAGAATAGGAAGTGATAATGCTTTTATGGTGAGAGATTTAAAATTTAACGTAGATCCAAAAAGTTTAGAAGTAACTAATGAAGATCCTGAAATATTAAAATGCCTTAAGTACTATATTAATGAAAATAAGAATTTAATAGATTATTTAGAAGTAAGAGAACTCATAGACACAAGTAATATTATATGTACTAACTTCTGGAATGAAGAAGAATTTAATCGTACATGCAAATTTGAATTTAGAGATTACTTTAATTTAGAAGAGTGTAAATATGTTTATATAAATTAGAAGGAAAGTGCGAGCTTTAGCTCGCACTTTTTTTATCCTGCCATTGAAAAAATAATTCCAATAACTGCTGAAGCTGCAATAAATACTACTGGATGTAGTTTTTTTGTAGCTTTTATTTTATTAGTAAGTATAAAAAGTATTATAGCTAGTAAAATTGCTCCAAAATTAAATAGGTCTAATATTGAGCCAGTAGCTTTAAATTTATCAGAATTTGTTAATGATAGCATTATTACAGGTACACCAGCAGCAGCTATTAATGCTGTAGAAGTTGGTCTTAAAGAGTAAAATATTGATTTAACTATATGGCTATCTTTAAACTTAGATAAGAACTTAGCTATAATAAGAATTACTATTATAGATGGAGCTATAAGTCCTAAAGTAGCTATTACAGAACCAAGAGGTCCTGCAGAAGTAAAACCAACATATGTAGCCATATTTACACCGATTGGTCCAGGAGTTGATTCAGATACTGCTATCATATCTACAAGTTGAGCTTGCGTAAACCAACCAGTCTTTAAAGCCATAGCATCTAAAAATGGAAGAGTAGCCATACCACCACCAACGGCAAAAAGGCCCGTCTTAAAGAATTCATAAAAAAGCATTAAATAAATCATTTATTTTCCCTCCATTTAAGTATTACTCCAGCTATACCAGCGAAAAGGACAAATACTATAGGTGATAAATTTGTAAAAATAGCTGCAATAAAAATTATAAAGAAAATTATTGTTGTAGCTATATCTATAACAGAACTTTTCCAAAGCTTGATTACAGCATTGATAATAAGTACACTTACACATATACGTATTCCGGCAAAAGCATTTTTAACAATGGCTAAATCAGCGAAGTTTTGAAGAAATGCTGCGATTAGAGTGATTATTATTAAAGAAGGAAAAACAACTCCAAGTGTAGCTACAATACCTCCGATATTACCAGCACATTTTTGTCCTATAAAGGTAGCTGTATTAACTGCAATTATTCCAGGAGTGCATTGGCTAATAGCATAATAATCCATTATTTCTTCATTAGTTACCCATTTTCTTTTTTCTACTACCTCACGTTGCAAAATTGGTAGCATTGCATAACCACCACCAAAGGTAAGCCCACCAATCCTAGCAAATGTGAAGAATAAATCTAATAATTGTTTCATTATTTATAATTCTCCTTATTTAAAAATACTTGATTATATTACCAAGTTTTTATACTTAGATGGTATAATAAAGATATACTAAATTATAATAGCACTTTTTTTTATATATTTAAATATTAATAAATTATGAATTATTTAAGGGGGGACATCATGTTTGAAATGGGAATGTTTAATATAATGTCATTTATATTTCCAATATTTTTTATAGTATTTTTTGCAATGTTTATTTTTATAATAGTTAGCAATATAAAAGAATGGAGTAATAATAATAAACAACCAATTATACCAGTAGCTTCAACTATTATCTCAAAGAGGATTAATGTATCTCATCACCATCATGGAGAGACACATACTACCTCAAGAAGTACAACATATTATACAACTTTTCAATTTGATAATGGTGAAAGACTTGAGCTAAAAGTATCAGGTAAGGAATATGGATTAATGGCTGAAGGAGATAAGGGGATTTTATCTTTTCAAGGAACAAGATTTATTAGTTTTGAAAGAGAGAATAGATATTAAAAAAGAAGCTACATAACGTAGTTTCTTTTTTATTTATCATATATACTTAATGATAATTATTATCATAGTAAAAATGAGAACTTTGTTTGAAAATATCAATATAATATTAAAGAAGTACTAAAAAGGGGATATTACTATGGTGGAAGGAAAAGAAAATAAGTATCATATGATAAAAAAAGTACTAATAATAATATTGATAGCAAATTTTGCAGTATCGGTAGCAAAGATAATTATTGGTTATATAACTAAGAGCTTAAGTTTATCGGCAGATGGTTTTCACTCCTTTTCTGATGGGGCATCAAATATTGTTGGATTAATAAGTATAACTTTAGCTTCAAAACCAATAGATAATGAGCACCCATATGGTCACAAAAAAATAGAAACAATGGCTAGTTTAATAATTGGAGGAATGCTAGTATTTCTTACTTATAATATAGTGGTACAGTCAATACAGAAGTTTTTTAATCAGACAGAAATTACAGTTAGTTTAGAAAGCATTTTAATATTATTATCAACTTTGTGTATTAATATTTTTGTGGCTTATTATGAAAACAAGCAAGGTAAAAAATATAATAGCTCTTTCTTAATAGCAGATTCAATTCACACTAAAAGCGATATTTTTGTATCTATTGGAGTTTTAACTACTTTGATATGTATAAAAATGGGGGTACCTCCAATAATAGATGTTTTTGTATCAATTATTGTTGCTTGCCTTATTTTATATGCTGCCTACGAGATATTTAAGGATGCTTATAATGTGCTTATAGATAGTAAAATTTTGGATGAAGAGAAAGTTAGAGATGTGGTTATGAAGAGCTTCAACAATGTTAAAGATGTTCATAATATAAGATCAAGAGGTGGAAAAGATTATATTTTTCTGGATATGCACATAAAGGTAAATCCTGATTTACAAGTAAGTGAAGTTCACTCTCTTGTTCATAATATCGATAAAGTAATAAAGAAAAAAGATGAGAGGGTTATTGAAACAATAATTCATGTAGAACCATTTAAATGATTTACTAGATAAGTTTACAAGATTATAGTCAGTTTACGCTGAGGTTATGGTTTGACTTCGTCAAAGGTTATTGGGAAGCTTTGGACCCAGGTTATGGATTTGGCGAAGCAACCATCACCATTACATAATGAATCTATCACTTCTACGTGGTTTGTGCATTACTTTCATGAGATGAACCATAACTGTTGAGCTTTAGTAAACAATAGTTTATTATGTTAAATCTTTTTAATATATTTTTAACATTTAATGATAGATAGAAGAGATAAAAAATCTGTAAAATGAAAAGTTTACATAAAAAAGCATTGTTTAACTAGTGTATATAATGGTATTATATACTTGTAAAAAATTATTAATTATCGAGAGGAATAATAATTAAATATGAGTAATTTTGAAATTTTTACAGGAATTTTTGGAGGTTTAGGTTTATTTCTATATGGAATGAAGCTAATGGGAGATGGTCTTGAGAATATGGCTGGGGACAAGCTAAAAAGCATCCTAGAAAAAATAACAAGCAATAGACTTATGGGGGTTTTTGTAGGGACTGTTGTTACAGCTATAATTCAAAGCTCAAGTGCAACTACAGTTATGGTTGTAAGTTTCGTTAATGCTGGTTTAATGTCATTAATGCAAGCTACAGGTGTAATTTTAGGAGCAAATGTTGGGACAACTATCACTGCTCAAATGGTAAGCTTTAAGCTAGATGCAATAGCACCAATATTTATAGGTGTTGGAGCAGTAATAATGCTTGCAGCTAAGAAGAAGAAGACTAAAGATTTAGCGTACATACTTTTAGGGTTTGGTATATTATTCATGGGTATGGGGATGATGTCAGGAGCTATGAAACCTGTATCTAAGCTACCTATATTTGAAGAGTTCATAGTTATAATGGGAAGTAATCCGTTATTAGGAGTACTTGTCGGAGTAATAATGACGGCGATATTACAAAGTTCATCTGCTACAACAGGTATATTAGTTGCTTTAGCAGCTGCTGGAACTATAGATATGAAATTAGCTTTTCCAGTTGTGTTAGGTTGTAATATAGGGACTTGTGTAACTTCTATGATGGCAGCGATAACAGCTAATAGAACAGCTAAAAAAGCAGCTTTATTACATTTAACATTTAAGATTTTAGGAACTATAATATTCCTACCTTTTGCATCACAAGTAGTAAAACTAGTTGGTTATATGACACCAGACAATGTTGGTAGACAAGTAGCCAATGCACATACTATATTTAATTTATCTATAACTATTATAATGTTACCTATTGCAGGGTATGTAGTTAAATTTGTAAATCGTATATTACCTGATAAAGAAGATGAAGAAAAAGAAGGAGCTATTTACCTAGACAAAAAGTTATTAGAGACTCCGGTTGTTGCTAGTGGACAAGTTGTTAAAGAAACTGTAAGAATGGCTGATATAGCAAAAGATAACTTTAAATTAGCTATGAAGGCGTTCTTTGAAGGTAACGAAGAAGATATAAACAAAGTTTATGAAAATGAGAATTTAATTAATATATTAGAAAAAGAGATTACTGAGTATTTAGTAGAGTTATCTCAACATAATTTACCAGAGGAAAATGCTAAATTATTAAGTGAAGCTTATCACTCTATTAATGATATAGAGAGAATAGGGGATCACTGTGAAAATATTGTTGAGCTTGCTTCGGCTAGAGTAAAGAAGAATATTGAAATTACTGATGATGCATTAGAAGAGTTAGAAGAAATCTATAAAGCAACATTAGATGCGTTAGAGATTGCAATAAGTAGTTATGAAAATGAATCAACAGAACATAATTCAATTATCGATAAAGTTGAAGATAGAATAGATTCATTAGAAAAGAAATTTAGAAGCAATAATATTAAGAGATTAAATAGTAAGAGATGTATGGCTGATGCTGGAGTAATGTTATTTGACCTTTTATCTAACCTTGAAAGAATAGGAGATCATGCAAATAATATAGCAACAGCTAAGGAAGTACACAATAATAGATTACACGCTTAATTTAATTAATAGTTAAGAGTTAATGAAGGGGCTGTATCAAAAAAAATTTGATATTTGCCGATAAAGAAAAGGAAGTTCGAATTTGAACTTCCTTTTTTGCGCATAGTAATAATATGAAAAACTTCACAAAAAATGTGATTCCTATGCAACAAATAGGATTTGCATT
>NZ_JACOOP010000061.1:0-18254 GCF_014287725.1 Clostridium sp. NSJ-49
ACACTGCTTACATTGATACTTTTGTTTAGCCTGCTTATTCATACCAAACTTGTATAGTTTATCAGAATTACAGCGTGGGCATTTTATATTAGTTTTGCTCATTGTTCTTCTCTCCTTTTCGAAGGGGGGTATTATTTAGTATCGCAAACCTATTGTATTTCCTTGGGCTGAGAAGAGCAATGTTCATATAACTTAACAGATCGTATTGATTAATTGGGGGGATTATATGAAGAAGTTTTTTATTGGACTAATTGGACTAATATTGTCGATAGCTATTATATCCGTTGCTATGATTGCAGCTTCAGGACATACCAAGTATAAGGAAGCCATAGATACTATTAGTTTAAGTGACAAGATTAATGAGATAAGAAGCTCTGATACTTATGTTGAGATTGATGATATTAGTGAAACATTTAGAGATGCTATAGTAGCAATAGAGGATATGAGATTTTATGATCATGGAGCTATTGAGCTTAAGTCATTATTAAGAGCTATTTTAGTAAATCTTAGGGAAAAAGAAGTGCTTCAAGGTGGAAGTACTATAACTCAGCAGGTTGCAAAGAACCTATACTTTGATAATGATCAGAATTTTATAAAAAAGATAGCTGAGATGTTTGTAGCATTCGATTTAGAGAAAAATTATAGTAAAGATGACATATTAGAGCTTTATGTAAATATAATTTATTACGGAGATAATAATTATGGAATAAAGGAAGCTAGTAATAACTATTTTGGGGTAGAACCTATAGATTTAGATTATGACCAAAGTACATTACTTGCAGGTCTTCCTCAAGCACCAAGTGCATATTCTTTAGGGGAAAACTATGAGCTTGCTAAAGAAAGACAAGAAGAAGTAATAGAAGCACTTGAAAAGTTTAAAAAATTAAAAAATAAATAATAGTTAAAGTTAGGAAAATCTTAACTGAGCAAAACACAATAAATAAGTTAGGTATACAAAAAATATGCCTAACTTATTTTTAAATTGTAAAAAATATTGCAAAAGAATATAATGATAAAATGTTAATTTATTATGAGTAAAGAAAAAGGAGATTTTAATGAAATTCAAAGAAATTACATTGTCTGATATAGATATCATTTCTAATATTTATACAGAAACATTTAATTCTGAGCCATGGAATGAACCATGGACAAAGGAAATATCAAATAAAAGATTAAAACAAATGATTAATTGTGAAGGCTTTTTTGGCCTTATTGCTTATGAAGGAGATTCTCATGTAGGTATGATACTTGGAAATGAAGAATATTCTTTCAGAGGTTTAGAATTTTATATAAAAGAATTTTGTACTAGTAATACCGTTAGGGGGAAAGGTGTAGGAACCTTTATTTTAAATGAATTTCAAGAACGTCTAAAATCTAGAGGAGTATCAGAAGTTTGGCTGTTAACATCTAAAGAGGAAACAACAGAAGGATTTTATAACAGAAGAGGGTATACGTCTTGCAATGATTGGGTTCTTATGAGAAAAAAACTTTAGAATATTACTAAAAAAGGTTGTACATGAAAATAAATAGATGTTTTCGTGTACAACCTTTTTAGTTATCATAACATATCAGCAGCATAGATATTCCTTAATTTATGGAGGTTAATCAAATTTATACAGTCTATTAAAACAAAGCCATTATATTATTCAAAATTTCGAATTTGAAAAAATAATAACCCCAGGGGGAGGATTGTTAAGCAAAACTTCTGTTGATATACTTTATTGAAGAATAATGTTTTAAGAGGTGGAAAATGTCAAATTTATTAAACGATATAGAAAAATACTGGACAAATAGAGCTGATGGATATTCTAGTGTTAATAAAGGCGAGTTAGCTACAGTACAAAAGGATAAATGGCTAGATGAAATTGAGAAAAATTTAAATGAGCTATCTAATAAGCCTAAAGAGAATATAAAAGTTTTAGATATTGGGTGTGGACCTGGCTTTTTTTCAATAATTTTGGCAAGGGCAGGATATAAAGTTACTGCAGTTGATTATACTAGCAAAATGATTGAAAAAGCAAAAGAGAATTGTGGAGATATTGCAGATAAAATAACTTTTATAAAGATGGATGCGCAAAACCTAAAGTTTGATGATGAAAGTTTTGATGTTGTAATTTCTAGAAATTTAACATGGAATTTAGAAAAGCCTGATATGGCATATAAAGAATGGATACGAGTATTGAAGAAGAATGGAATTCTATTAAATTTTGATGCTAATTGGTATCATCATTTATTTGATGATGAGAAGAGAAAAGAATATGAGGAAGATAGAAATAGAGTTGCTAATAGCAATTTAGAAGATCATTATACTTGTACTGATATCGAGTCTATGGAGGAAATAGCTAAAAAGGTTCCGTTAAGTAGAATAATACGTCCACAATGGGATATTTTAACCTTAAATAAGCTTGGAGTAACATCGGTTAATGTAGATTTAGATATTTGGAAAAGCTTATGGTCTGAAGAGGAAAAAGCTAATTATGCATCTACTCCAATGTTTTTAGTTAAAACTATTAAGTAATTAATTTAGTTATTATTAAATTATATTATTTTCTTTAAAGATAAATAAAACTAAGAAGGGAGAAAGCTTGTGATAAAGTACATATGCAAAAGGTTTCTTCAGCTTATACCGATTTTATTTGGAATAACATTCATTACCTTTGCAATGATGAATACTACAAATGTAGATACAGTAGATAAACTACTAGAGAATACTGGGGGAGTAGTTTCGCAGCAGGTAGAAGATGATATGAGAAGTGAGTTGGGATTGGACAAACCTTTTTTAGTTCAGTATGGAAATTGGATGCTAGGAATATTTAAAGGGGACATGGGTGAATCTTATGTTTCTGGAAAGTCAGTATTTAGCACAATAATATCAAAGTTGCCAAATACATTTCTTTTAATGGCTTCATCTATACTATTAACTATTTTAATAGCAATTCCTTTAGGTATTATTGCAGCTGTTTTTCAAAATAGGTTTATTGATTATATTATAAGATTTTTAAGTTTTATAGGTAATTCACTGCCGGGATTCTTTTTAGCATTACTATTAATTCTTTTATTTTCTGTAAAATTAAAGTGGCTACCTATTATAGGTTCATCAAGTGGTACTAATTTGAAGAGCTTAATTATGCCAACACTTACACTTTCTGTGGCAATGATATGTAAATATATTAGACAAGTAAGAGCTGTAGTATTAGAGGAATTAAATAAAGATTATGTTAAAGCTGCTTATGCGAGGGGAATAGGAGTAAAAAGTGTTTTACTTAAAAGTGTACTTAGATGTTCATTAATGACTATTATTACACTATTAACGCTATCAATTGCATCTCTACTTGGTGGAACAGCTATAGTTGAAACTATTTTTATGTGGGACGGAGTAGGAAAATTAGCAGTTGATTCAATTAATATGTATGATTACCCTATGATACAGGCATATGTAATTTGGATGGCATTTATATATGTAGCTATAAATCTTATATCTGATATAGTACATCATTATTTAGATCCGCGTATAAGATTAGGAAAGGAATAGGGAGTAATGGTTATGAGTAAAAAGAAAAAAACAAATATAAAATTAATTATCTTTGCTAGTATATGTGCGATTATATGTTTAATAGCATTAATGTCAGAACACATTGCTCCATATGATCCTTATGCTCAAAATTTAAGTGAAGCACTTAAAGCACCGTCTTTAGCACATGTTTTTGGTACAGATAGATATGGAAGAGATGTATTTTCAAGAGTATTAGTAGGTGGAAGAAGTAGTATTTTTTCTACTCTAGCATTGATATTAATAATTACGATAGTAGGAACAGTAGTTGGATTATATTGTGGTGTATATGGAGGAGCTAGAGACATTATACTTATGAGAATAGCAGATATGTTTTTAGCGTTTCCAGGTATGGTATTTGCTATTGCAGTAGCAGCTGTTTTAGGCGGAGGAATGCAAAATGCTGTAATTGCATTAGCTGTAATTAGTTGGCCAAAGTATGCAAGAATAGCTAGAACTCAGGCAATGACTCTAAAAAACCAGCCATTTGTTGATGCAGCAAGGCTTAATGGATTGAGTAATGGCAAAATAATAATTAAGCATATATTACCTAATGCTATAGGGACAATAATTGTAATGTCGGCGGTAGATATAGGAACAATGATGATGGAGCTTGCAGGGCTTTCTTTTTTAGGGTTAGGAGCTATAGCTCCAGCAGCAGAATGGGGAAGCATGATGAATGATGGAAGAAGTATGATTCAAACTTCACCATGGATGATTTTAGCACCTGGAATAGCTATTTTTATAACTATAATGTGTTTTAATTTATTAGGAGATACAATTAGAGATTATTTTGATACTAAATAATTCATGAGGAGTAGGGAAAGTGAACAGGAGAAAAAATAAGTTAATAAGTTTATTAATGGTAGGATGTATATTTACATCAATATTAACTGGATGTGGAAGCAGTACGGAAAAAGATGCTAGTGATAAAGTAGAAGGAAATAATACTATAACAAGTTCAAATGAAAAAGTATTTACTTATGGAACAACAGCATATGGTCCAGAGATGGGTAATGCAGGCTTAAATCCACATGATAATTATTCAGGGTGGTCAGCAGTGCGTTATGGCGTTGGGGAAACTTTATTTAAGTTTAATGAGAATATGGAGTTAGAACCATGGTTAGCAACTGGTTATGAACAAATTGATGATAATACTATGAAAATTTCTTTACGGGATGATGTTTATTTCAGTAGTGGAAGAAAAATGGATGGTGAAGCTGTTAAAGAGTGCTTAGAAGACCTTATTAATGTCCATGATAGAGCTCCTGGTGATTTAGATATAAATAAGATAGAAGCAGATGGACAAAGTATAACAATAACTTGTAATAAGAAGGTTGTAGATTTATTAAATTATTTAAGTGACCCATATGGAGCAATAATTGATATGGAGTATGGTGTTACTGAAGATAGAAACGTAGCAGGAACAGGACCATTTATAGCTGAAAAAATATCAGATTCAGAAATAGAGTTAGTTAAAAATGATAATTATTGGAATGGAGAAGTGAAGACTGACCGTGTAATAGTTAAGAGAATTACAGATGGAGACACTCTTACTATGGCACTTCAAAGTGGAGAAATAGATGCAACGCAAGGGCTTCCATATGCAAGTTTACAATTATTCGAAAATAATGATGATTATAAGATAAGCTCTACAGATACATCTCGTACATTTTTTGCAGCTATGAATTATGATAATGAAAACTTACAAGATATAAATGTTAGAAAGGCAATAGCGTCTGCCATAGATAAAGAAGGTTTTACAAGTGTATTGTTAAATGGCAATGGAACTCCAGCAGTAGGACCATTTCCAGAAAACTTTGCATTTGGTGATAAGACTGTAACAGTATCTGAATATAATCTTGATACAGCAAAGGAATTATTAAAGAAATCAGGCTGGGAAGATACAAATGGTGATGGATATGTAGATAAAAATGGAGAAAATTTAACTATAAGATGGTTAACATATCCAGGTAGACAAGAGTTACCTCTTCTTGCAGAGTCTGTTCAGTCAACATTAAAAGAAATAGGAATTGATGTGAAAGTTAACTCTACAGCAAATCATTCAGATGTTTTAAAAAGTGGAGACTGGGATATTTATGCTAGTGCATTTGTAACAGCACCTACAGGAGACCCAGCATATTTCTTTACAACACATGCATTAAAAGATTCCGCTAAAAATAGAGGAAAATATTATAATGAAGAATTAGAAAATTTATATGCTGAAATGAGTAATACATTTGATATTGAAGAAAGAGGAAAATTAGCAACAAGAATGCAACAAATTATTTTAGATGATGCTTCATTTATTTTTGCTTCTCATTTAAAAATGTCCTTTGTAATGAAGTCAAATATTTCAGGCTTTGAAGCTCATCCTTCAGATTATTATGAGATTACAGCTGAACTTTCAGTAGAATAGATAGGAGGATATATGAAAAAGCCTTTACTACAACTTAAAAATATATCTATAAAATATGATAATAAACTTGTAGTTAATAATATTTCTATGTCTGTATATGAAGGAGAAATACTTGGAATAGTAGGAGAGTCGGGAAGTGGAAAAAGTACTCTTATAAAATCTATAATTGGTATTTTAGGCGATGGAGGCCGTATTGTAGAGGGAAGCATAATATATGAAGGAAAAGATATTACTAATTTAAATAAAAAAGAGTTAATGGCAATTAGAGGACAAGCTATAGGAATGATATTTCAAGACTGTAAGTCTTCTTTTTGTCCAATTAGAACAATAGGAAATCAATTGTATGACTCAATGAGAGCTCATATGAAAATTACGAAAAAAGAAGCATTAATTAGGGGAGAGGAAATATTAAGAGAACTTAATATTAAAGATCCTAAAAAATTTCTTAATAGCTATCCTTTTGAATTATCAGGCGGTATGAATCAAAGAGCTGGAATTATGATGGCGATGGCATCTAATCCTAAAATATTATTAGCAGATGAACCTACTAGTGCATTAGATGTGACAGTTCAGCGTAAGGTTATTGATGAGCTTATGAATTTAAGAAATAAGTTTGCAACTACTATAATTATTGTAAGTCATAATATGGGAGTAATTTCTTTGATGTCAGATAATGCTTTAGTAATGAAGAATGGAGAATGCATAGAGTATGATTCAACAGAGAAGATATTTAATTATCCAACAAAAAGATATACTAAAGAGTTAATTAATGCAATGCCTAAATTAAGAAATGAAGCAGTTTAAAGTGAGGTGATATGTAGTGCAAGAAGTACTAAGAGTTTCATCTATAAAAAAGACATTTTCAAAAGGTGGCAAAAGTAATACTGTAATTAATGAAGTTAGTTTTACAGTTAATAAGGGGCAATGTGTTGGAATTGTTGGAGAAAGTGGATGTGGGAAAAGTACAATAGCCAGAATTATATCAGGGCTACTTGATTGTGATGAAGGTGAAATTAGTTTAAGTGGAAATATATTAAGTAAAAATAGTAAGGTTAGACTTAAAGAAGTACAAGGAAAGATTCAAATGGTATTTCAAATGCCTACAGAATCTTTTAATCCAAGAATTAAATTAGGAAAATCTATTAAAGAAGCCATGAGTAAAACCTTAACTTCTGTAGAAAAAGAAGAAAAGTTAAAAAATCTCTTTGATGAGTGCTTATTAGAATATGAATTAGCTGATAGATATCCTAAGGAAGTAAGTGGAGGACAATGTCAAAGAGCTGCAATAGCAAGGGCGTTAGCAAGTGATCCAGAATTACTTATTTGTGATGAAGCAACAAGTGCACTAGATGTAACAGTTCAACATAACATAATAAAGCTATTAAAAAATATACAAAAAAACAGAGATATGGCAATACTTTTTATTTGTCATGATATAGCATTAGTACAACAATTTTGTGATTACATATTGGTTATGGATGAAGGAAAAATTATTGAAGAAGGTACTGTAAATGAGATAATTCTTAATCCTAAGGAAGTTTTTACGAAAAAGCTTATTAGTTCTGTTATTTAGATTTGATATTATAATATAGTAGGGAATTAAACGGAGGAAAAAATGAGTTATTTAGAGGATATAAAATCTTATTGGAATAAAAGGGCAGAGGGTTATTCAATAAGTAATAGAGAAAGTTTAAATAGTGATGAAAAGGAAGAATACGAAGAAGTTTTAAAAAAGTACATAAATAAAGATGAAAAGTGTAAAGCCATAGATATGGGATGTGGACCAGGATTTTTAGCAATATTATTAGCAAATCTAGGTTGTGAATCATATGGATTTGATTGCACTGAAAATATGTTATTAGAGGCAGAGGAAAACTCAAAGCAAGTAGGCGTTAAAATACATACGATTAAAGGTGATGCACAAAATCCTCATATCGAAGACAACACTTTTGATTTATTAGTAAGTAGAAACCTTATTTGGAATTTAGAAAATCCAGAAAAAGCATATAAAGAATGGATTAGAATATTAAAACCAGGTGGGAAAATTATAATTTTTGATGGAAATCATTATTGCTATATGTTTGATGAAAGATATATGGAAGAAAGAGAAAGTGTTACTCATGTAAATGATCATAAAAATATGATGGGAGTAAGTACAGAGGCAATTGATAAAATAGCGTACAATTTACCATTAAGTAGAGAAATACGACCACAGTGGGATAAAGAAGTATTAGAATCTTTAGGTGCTAGAATTATTGATATAGATATAAATGAGGTATCATATAAAAATAAGCAAAATGAAGATATAAAATTAATTAAAAGTTTTAAAATTGTATGTGAAGTACAAAAATAAAATGTTTAATAGTTAAAAATCAAATGATGTTTGGAAAAGTTACTATGGCTATTGCAGTATTGCAATAGCCATTTTAGTATTTATAGCTTTTTTAAATTTTCACTATATACTTTATTAAATTACTAACTTAGAGTACTTTCATTTTCTATTATTGTATGTACCCATTTCCAGCTCCAGTCATAGCTTTTATTTGATGAAGATTAAGTTTCATACCAGCAGTATTTAATATTTCATTAATCTTTTTGCTTTTGTGGTTACAGCTCTCTGTAATATAACTATTATTAATATCTGATGATTTTATTGTATTTTGAGCTGCATATCCGTTTCCAACACCAGTCATAGCTTTGATTTCATGTAGGTTTAATGCTCTTCCGTTTGTCTTAATCACTTCATAAACTTTTTCTATCTTATTGTTTCTCATTTTAAATTCCTCCTAAAGTTTGAAAATATTTTTATTAATTCGATTTTCATATCGTTGATTTCCTTGTTACATTATTAAATACAAGATTTAAATTTTATTTAGGGACCTTTTAATTATAAATTTCTTTAAAAAATAATTTTTTAGATGTTAATTTTGATATTCAATACTATGTTAACTATCCTATTGAATATATCCATTTCCAGCTCCAGTCATTGCTTTTATCTGATGAAGATTAAGTCTTACACCAGCAGTATTTAATATTTCATTAATCTTTTTGCTTTTATGGTTACAGCTCTCTGTAATATAAGTATTATTAATATCTGATGATTTTATTGTATTTTGAGCTGCATAGCCATTTCCTGCACCAGTCATAGCCTTTATTGTATGAAGGTTAACTTTACCTGATATATTTGTTACTACATCATAAATTTTTTGACTTTTGTTTGAAGTAGTAGCTACTGCACAAGTAGTATTATTTGAGTAGTTATATCCGTTTCCAACTCCTGTCATAGCCTTGATTTCATGTAGATTTAATGCTCTTCCATTTTCCTTAATTACTTCATAAATTTTTTCTATCTTATTGTTTTTCATTATAAATTCCTCCTAAAGTTTAAAAATTTCTATTAATTCGATTTTTTATATCGTTGATTTCCTTGTTACATTATTAAATACAAGATTCAAATTTTATTTAGGGACCTTTTTAGGTGAAAGTCCAAATTTTATATTTGGTTACTTGAAGTTAAGTGAAAATCAAAATCTGTGATTTTTTTATTTGAACTTACACTGGAAGTGTACTCCTACGAATGTATATGAGTAGTGAGTTTCCCCTAAAGTCCAAATTTTATATTTGAAACTTGAACTTTACTCTTAATCGCCTTGTCATTATTAAATACAAGAGCTAATTTTGTTTTAGGGACCTTTTTTAGTGAAAGTTCAAATTTTATTTTTGAAACTTGAACTTTACTCTTAATTGCTTTGACATTATTAAATACAAAGGTTAATTTTGTTTTAGGGACTATTTATAAAAAATATAAAAATTTTTTTATTAGTGGTAAATGATGTTTGTTGTTTGCTGCTATTTGATAGCATGTATATAAATAGGAATTTGTAGATATATTAAGAAAGTGGAAATTATAAGGTGAAAGATTTATTTTATATAATTTTTATAATATAAAGCTTTTGCTACGATACGTTGCATTAAGGAAAACAACAGTTTCTTGTACTTTTGAGATCCATAGGCTACTGTGAAATTACTACAATAAGTTTATGTAGAAATTAGAATATGGAGGTAAGAATTATGACCTTAGGAGAAAAATTAAAAGAAGCAAGAAAAAGGGGAGGATTGTCCCAAGAACAATTAGCAGAAAAATTATCTGTATCTAGACAAGCAGTTAGTAAGTGGGAATCTGATAAGGGTATACCCGATATAGGAAATCTAAAAGCAATAGCAACCTTACTTAATATAAGTATTGATTATTTGCTAGATAATGATAGTAATATAGATAAGCTAGTAATAAAAGAGTCAATCAATTTAGATGACTTTGTAAAAAGTGGACGCTGTAGATGTAAGCAAGATGCAGTGGTATTAAAGAAATTTAATGACGCAGACTTTATTTATCCACTTATGCGTAAAAAGAAGTTAACTCCTATTGAGAACGTCTTGGACTTTATTACTCAACCTGGAATTTTTAATATAGCGTATCAGCTTAAAGACAGAAATGAGTATTATTTAATTGAAAAAGAAAATCAGCAATATTTTGTATCTGTATCAAAAGAATTTATTGAGACAAGGCAGTTAAGTAATAGGGTGAATCCAAAGAAATTTGTTATTGGAGATATTGAATATAAAAAAGCACCATACAAATTTTAAAGGAATAGTAGTGTATGAATTCCAATTTGTATAGTGGATTTAATAAATAATGAACTAAAAGGACCAACAATTATCGGCCCTTTTTAAATACTTTATTTTCAACATTACTCTTGAACATAGTGTTTTATTTAAATATGGAGTGAATTGTAATCTAATATTGTGTTTAAAAATTTATTAGAATTTGTTGCATTATTAAATTAATACAATTAAAACTTAATAACTACATTTAAAGAGTTTTTAGTGTCGCCGGCAGTTTGGATTGCTTGTTCTATTTTATCTAATGAAAATTCATGGGTAATCATTGATTCAATATTCCATTGACCACTTTTCATTATCTGCATAACATCTTTTACATCTTCAGGCATATATCTGCCAGAACCGATAATACTTTTTTGTGAAAATGTTAAATGCAATAAATCAATGCTTTGTAAAGCGTTATTAACAGCTACTGATACAAATTTACTTTCAATTTTTCCATATTCCATAAAAAGATTTAGGATATCTTCTGATCCCGCTGCATCAATAAAACAGTCGATATCAGCTACAGTTCCATTAAGAGAGCTTGCTTCACCAAAATATTTTTTAGCCGTTTCATTAAAATTTTCATTTTGGGTATTACATGTGTAAAAGCCCATATTCTTAGCAATTTTCAACCTAAAATCAGATACATCACAAACCATAACCTTATCAATGCCAAAATATTTAAGGGCTATTGCAGCTGATAGTCCTATTGTTCCACAACCAAAAACTACAGCTTTTTGACCTTGTTTTAGCTGACCTCGTCTTGTTGCTCTACAACCAACAGTAAATGGCTCAATTAAACAAGCTATTTTATCAGAAATAGTATCATCTACTGGATATAAAGAAATATTTCTTTTGGCATTAGGAATCAGGATATATTCTGAAAAACCACCGATAGTACCTGCACGTTTTGTATTACCTTTAGCATATCTAGGATATGGATAAACACGCTCACCAACTTTAAAGTCAGAAACTTTTTCTCCAATAGCTACAATACGAGAGATAGTTTCATGCCCAAATTCTTCTCCAACTGTAATACGATGTCCTGTGTTTGGTCCGTGATTATAGACTGCAACATCTGTACCACAAATGCTAGAGTAAATATTTTGTATTAATACATCATAATCACCAGGTTTCTCCAAAGGTAAATCTTGAATTTCTATATTGCCTTTGCCCATATAAATTGCTGCTTTCATATTATTTTCCATTACTTTATTCCTTTACATATTGGGATTAAACAAAGTAGTATAATAATTCCTATAAGCCCAACGATTATTCCCTGAACCATGAGCCCCTGCCAAACCATAGTCATGCACATTCCAACACCTAATAGCAATGCCCCCACAATTCCTAATAGCACTATTCCAATAGCTTTTTTATTTAATTCGATTGCAGGCTTTCCCTCCATTTTTCTACGAACAATAAGCATAATAATCAATATAATAATTCCAATTGTACCTACTACAATATCTTGATTAAAAGTATTCCATTCAGTAATCATTGCCATGCACATTCTTAATGCAAATAGAACTAAACCAACTGTACCTATAATAAGTGAAACAAAATTTTCTTTTTTCATAAATTTATCCTCCTACTCTAAATTTGATTTTTATATATTTTTTATATTTTCTTTAATTCTATCTTTTGCCTGTGATGTAGTTTCACCATCTTCTGCCAAGAAAGTATCAATAAACTTATCTTCAATTTTTTGATATTTAGAAACAACGGCATTTTCAATTTTCTTGTACTTCGTTACAACAGTATTTTCAATTTTTTTTATTCACATTTGTAAGCTTTGACATATCTACACCTCCCTTTATTCCAACACTTATTTGTTTTTTCACTTTATAGTATAATGACTACCAAATACTGTAACAATCATCAATATTCCAATTTGTGTTGGAATAATGAAAATTGGAGGTTTTATGAATACAAAAAATAATAAAAGATTTCATGACACAGAGATTCGTATGGAAGCTGCTATGTTAGAGATTATGAAAAATACAGAGTTTGAAAAAATTACAGTAAAAAAGATATGTGAGAAGGCTGAGGTAAATCGTTCTACGTTTTATGCTCATTTTATAGATATATATGATATGATTGATAAAATGGAAAAGGAGCTTAGTAAAGAGTTATTAAATCAATATTCAGCATATAGTGAATTGCAAGTTTTCTCTGAAGAGTCTTTTATTCCATTTCTAAGACATATCAAAAAGCATAAATATTTTTATAAAATCAATCTACAAACAAGAAAAGATTTCCCTCTAAAACAAGGCTTTGAGCGATTATGGGAAGTTATAAAAAATATTTGTATTCAAAATGGAATAACATCTGATGAAGAAATTATGTATTATTTAATTTACTTTCAAGCAGGATTTACAATGACATTAAAGCATTGGGTAGATACAGACCGTAAAGAAGATGAAGCTAAATTAGCAAAAATTATAAGAAAGTGTATACCGAGTACGTTAAGCTCATAAAAATAATAAGAACAAAGAAAAAATGGAACGTCAATATTGACGTTCCATTTCTAGCATTCAAATAAATTGTGCTAATTATCCTATTGTCTATATCCATTACCTGCACCAGTCATAGCTTTTATTGTGTGAAGGTTAATTTTACCTGATATATTTGTTACTACATCATATATTTTTTGACTTTTGTGTGAAGGAACAGCTACTGCACAAGTAGTATTATTGTTTGAGTAGTTATATCCGTTTCCAACTTCTGTCATAGATTTGATTTCATCTAGATTTAATGTTCTTCCATTTTCCTTAATTACTTCGTAAATTTTTTCTATCTTATTGTTTCTCATTTTAAATTCCTCCTAAAGTTTAAAAATTTTTATTAATTCGATTTTTTATATCGTTGATTTTCTTGTTACATTTTTCGATAAAAAATAAAAAAATTATCCACTAGTAAATGTTATCATTAGCTTAGTTTGGAAGTGTTCAAAAATAGTTAACATTTTAGTTGTAACATTACTAATTGACTTTAATAATATAGAGATTATAATATACATAGTATGCTATGTATTTAGGGAGGGTACTATGAAGAAGTGCAAGAGAAGAAATGACATAGGTCTTCTTATTAAATTAGTTGATAATAGGATCAAAAAGGCTATTAATAAAAATTTGATTAGATTTAATTTAACTGCAACTCAAGAAAAAGTGATGTGGAGTATATTTAGGATGCAGGAACATTCAAAGGATGTTTTTCAAAAAGATATTGAGAGAGAACTAGATTTAAGTAATCCCACAGTTACAGGTATACTTAAGAGATTGGAAGAGAAGGAAATGATAAAGAGGATTCCAAGTTCTGAGGATGCTAGATATAAGTGTCTTACATTAACTGATAAAGGTCTGGATGTAATTCATGAATGTATGGATTTTGGAGTTAATTATATTGAAAAGAAATTAACTAAGGATATGACTGAAGAGGAATTGAATACTTTAAGAACCTTATTAAATAAAGTTATTGATAATATGGATGAATAGTTCTTTTATAAGCTTATATATAGCTTGCTATATAAGAAATTTTAGTGTTAATTTATTGTTATAAAGGTTTTATATGAATATATAGAACTTACTATAAAAGGGCTTCACTGTTAGAGAAATTTAGTGAGAAATAGAAAAAGTTTAAAAGTAGCATTATTATAATCAGCAAATATATTTAAAAGTGAAGTTCAAAATTAGTTAAAAAGAGGTGAATTAGATGGTTAAGAAATTACTTCCGTATATGAAGAAGTACAAAACTCCTTTAATTTTAGGGGTAATGTGTGCAGCATTAGAAGCTATATTTGAATTATTAATCCCATTAGTAATGGCAAATATAGTTGATATCGGTATAACTACTGGTAATAGCTGGTACACGATTAAGATGGGATTACTTATGGTAGGGATGGCATTAATATCACTATCATTCGGGCTTGGATTATCTAAGTTTGCAGCAGAAGCTGGACAAGGCTTCGGAGCTGAGTTAAGAGAAGCTGAGTATGTAAAGATTCAAGGATATTCATTTAAGAATATTGAAAAGTTTAGTACAGCATCACTTATTACTCGTTTAACAACTGATGTAACTACTATACAAAACTCAGTTACAATGGGAATTAAGTTACTTGTAAGAGCACCTATGATGCTTATATGTGCTTGTATATTATCAGTTACAATAAGTCCACAGCTTGCAATGATATTCTTAGTATCTATGCCGATTTTAGTTATTTCAATCGGACTTATTATAAAAGCAGTTAGACCAAGATTCGAGGCTATGCAAAAGAAGATTGATAATATGAACACTATAGTTCAAGAAAACTTAATTGGTATCAGAGTTGTTAAATCATTTGTTAGAGCTAAGAAGGAAAAAGAAAAGTTTAAGACTGCTAATGATGATTTAGTTAAGTCAGCTGAAGGAGCATTTGGACTTGTAGTTTTAAATATGCCAATAATGCAAGGTGTTGTATTTGCTAGTATTATAGGTATACTTTGGTTTGGTGGTCATATGGTTAATGCAGGTACATTAACAGTAGGTAAGCTTACAAGCTTTATGACATATTCATTCCAAATATTAATGTCTCTTATGATGATTGCAATGGTTCTTATGATGATTTCTAGATCAGTTGCATCAGCAGAGCGTATAATAGAAGTTTTAGAAGAAGAATCAGATATTAAGAATCCAGAAAATCCAGTAATGGAAGTTAAAAATGGAGATATCGAATTTAGAAATGTAAACTTCAAGTATGAAGATGATAGTGAAGAAAACAACTTAGATAATATAAACATCACTATTAAGTCAGGTGAAACTGTTGGTATCATTGGTTCTACAGGTTCAGGTAAGACAAGCTTAGTTCAACTTATACCAAGACTTTATGATGTTACAGAAGGTGAAGTTTATTTAGGTGGAGTTAATGTTAAGGATTATGACATAGAAACTTTAAGAAATGAAGTTGCTATGGTTCTTCAAAAGAACACTTTATTCTCTGGAAGTATAAATGAAAACTTAAGATGGGGTAATGCAGAAGCTACAGAAGCTGAAATTGAAGCAGCAGCTACAGCATCTTGTGTAAGTGAGTTTATAGATAGATTACCAGGAAGATATGATATGCATATCGAACAAGGTGGAGTTAACGTATCTGGTGGACAAAAGCAAAGACTTTGTATTGCTAGAGCACTTCTTAAAAATCCTAAGGTTATTATATTAGATGATAGTACAAGTGCAGTAGATACAGCAACAGATGCTAAGATTAGAAAAGCATTTGCTGAAGATTTAAAGGATACTACAAAGATTATAATTGCTCAAAGAGTTGTATCTGTATGTGAAGCAGATAAGATTATAGTTTTAGATGATGGTAAGATAAGTGCTATCGGAACTCATGATGAGTTAATGGAAAGTAGTGAAATTTATAAAGATGTATACAAATCTCAACAGGAAGGGGTGGGTTTACGTGAGTAAGGAAAAAATGCCTAAAGGCGGTCCAGGAATGATGGGACCAGGTGGTAAAAGAGGACCAGGTGGTCCAAAGCCAAAGAATATGAAAAAGACCATAAAAACTTTATTAAAATATGTAGGTAAGCATAAGGGATTATTATTTTTAGTAATGGTTCTTGTAGTTCTAAACTCTGTTGCTATGGTATCAGGTTCATATTTCTTAAAGCCATTAGTTAATAATTATATATTACCAGGTGATTTTACAGGACTTGCTAAGATGCTTGTATTACTAGGAAGTATTTTCTTACTTGGTGCATGTGCAGCTTATGGATATGCAAGAATTATGGTTCATATATCACAAAAGACTGTAAGTGAAATAAGAAGAGACTTATTTAATAAGATGCAAGATCTTCCACTTAAATATTTCGATAGAAATACTCATGGAGACTTAATGAGTCTTTATACTAACGATATTGATAGTGTAAATGAAGCTTTAAATAACAGTTTTACTAATATTTTAGCTTCAGGACTTACTTTTATAGGAACTATTATAATGATGATAGTTTTAAGTCCTGTAATGTGCATAATAACAGTTTCATTCTTAGCTTTAATGATGTTCTTAGTTAAGAAGGTTGGGTCAAAGAGTGGATATTACTTTGGATTACAACAAAAGAATATAGGTAAATTAAATGGTTATGTTGAAGAAATGATAGAAGGACAAAAGGTTATTAAGGTATTCTGTCATGAAGACAAAGCTATTGAAGACTTTAAGAAGCATAATGAAGAGTTAAGAAAAGCTTCAACAGGAGCTCAAACTTTTGCTGGATTTATGATGCCTATGCTTGGTAACCTTTCTCATATAAATTATGCGGTTACTTGCTGTGCAGGTGGATTACTTACTATTGCAGGAATGTTTGATATAGGTTCACTTGTATCTTATCTTCAATATACAAAGCAGGTATCTAACCCAATAGCTCAAGTTTCACAACAAGTAAATATGATTTTAGCAGCTCTTGCTGGTGCTGAAAGAATATTTGCAGCTTTAGATGAAGAAGTTGAAGTTGATAATGGGCAAGTTACTTTAGCTAGAGTAAGAATTGATGCTAATGGAAACTTAGAAGAAACTGAAGAATATACAGGTCACTGGGCATGGAAGATTCCAGTTAATGAAGTTGCAGCTGATATTGATGGAAACTTAGCAGGAATTTATAGAACTACTATAGTTGACGGATTTGAGCTTAGAGAACTTACTGGAGATGTTAGATTTAAGGATGTAGTCTTTGGATACAATGAAGAAAAGACAGTATTAAAGAACATCAGCCTATTTGCAAAACCAGGTCAAAAGATTGCCTTCGTAGGATCAACTGGTGCTGGTAAGACAACAATAACTAACTTAATAAATAGATTCTATGAAATTAATTCAGGAACTATTACTTATGATGGAATAGACGTTAAGGACATCAAGAAGGATGATTTAAGAAGATCTCTTGGAATAGTTCTTCAAGATACACATCTATTCACAGGAACTATTGCAGACAATATAAGATACGGTAACTTAAAGGCTACAGATGAAGAAGTTAAGGCTGCAGCTAAGCTTGCAAATGCTCATACTTTCATCAAGCATTTACCACACGGATATGACACAGTTATAACTGGTGACGGAGAAGGTTTATCTCAAGGTCAAAGACAATTACTTGCAATAGCTAGAGCAGCGGTTGCAAACCCACCAGTTCTTATAATGGACGAAGCTACAAGTTCAATAGATACAAGAACAGAAAAGCTTATTGCAGAAGGTATGGATAAGTTAATGGAAGGAAGAACTGTATTTGTTATAGCACACAGACTTTCAACTATTAAGAACTCTAAGGCAATAATGGTTCTTGAACAAGGTGAAATAATTGAAAGAGGAAACCACGACTCTTTATTAGAAGAAAAGGGTAGATACTATCAATTATATACTGGTAAAGCAGAACTTGATGTTGATACAGATGAATCAGTTGTAGAAAAAACTTCTGATAAAGAAGAGAAATATGCTTAATGCCTTTAATAGGTGAAAAGCTAATATAAAGTAAAATTTAGGGGCTGTATCAAAAAAAAATTGATATTTGCCGATAAAGAAAAGGAAGTTCGAATTTGAACTTCCTTTTTTGCGCATAGTAATAATATGAAAAACTTCACAAAAAATGTGATTCCTAT
>NZ_JACOOP010000062.1:0-17977 GCF_014287725.1 Clostridium sp. NSJ-49
AATGCAAATCCTATTTGTTGCATAGGAATCACATTTTTTGTGAAGTTTTTCATATTATTACTATGCGCAAAAAAGGAAGTTCAAATTCGAACTTCCTTTTCTTTATCGGCAAATATCAAATTTTTTTTGATACAGCCCCATTTTTATTTAAAATTTTCAATGTTAAAAGCATATTAAAAGCAAGTTAAAGGTGGTTTATTTATTGGTATTTTATTGTTAATAATACAATTTTATTATATAATTCAAAAGTATTGGTAATTACATAACAAAATATTACTAATAATTTATATATTTTCAGGGGGAAGACAAAATATTAAGAAAATAGCTTTATTAATAGCTGCTGCTGCTCTTACAGTAGGATTAGTTTCTTGTACTGGAGGAAGCGACAACGGTTCAACAGCTGGAGAAGCAACTCAAACACAAACTATAACTTATAAGGATAGTACATACAGAGGCGCATTTTACGATGCATCAGTTGTCGTAGAAATATCTTTAAAGGATAACAAAGTTGAGGCAGCAAAGTTTAGAACTATGAAGTACAAGGATGAAGATTATTTGAAATCAGAAGATGCTACAATAGTTGCATTAAAGGGACAATATGAAGACGTATTAAACCACATCGTTGGAAAAGATATTACTACAGTTGTAGATGAACTGTACACTCCAGAAAATATAACAAAAGATATAGACGGATTTACTGCAGCTACAGTAAGATCTGGAAAAATTATATCTGCTATAAATGATGCTTTAAACAGAGGTGTTTACGCTTTACCTAAAGCAGAATAGTAAAATGGATAATTACCTATCAACATTTGTTGATAGGTTTTTTTATTGCAATTTAAGTACTATAATAATAAAATATATGTTAAACATGATAAAACATTAGGAGGTCTTTAGATGGAAAGACTAGATAAGATATTAGCTAATTTAGGTTATGGAACAAGAAAAGAACTAAAGAAAATAGTTAGGAATGGAATAGTAGAAGTAAATGGAGTAGTTGCAAAAGATAGTGCAATGCAAGTTGATCCAGAAAAAGATAAGATAGTTATAAATGGAGAGGAAATTTATTATAGAGAATTTATATATTTAATGATGAATAAACCAGATGGTGTTGTTTCAGCTACATATGATAATAGAGATGAAACAGTTGTAGATTTATTAGAGGTAGAGCATCAAGTATTTGAACCATTCCCTGTAGGAAGATTAGACAAGGATACAGTTGGTTTATTATTACTAACTAATGATGGTGAATTGAATCATAGATTAATATCTCCAAAATGGAAAGTTGATAAAGTTTATTTTGCGAGAATTGATAAAGAAGTAACTGAAGCTGATATTAAGGCATTCCAAAAAGGAATCACTTTAGATGATGGTTATGTATGTAAAGAAGCGAAACTTGAAATACAAAGTGCATCAGAAGAAGGCTCAGAAGTACTTGTAACAATACAGGAAGGAAAATTCCATCAAGTTAAAAGAATGTTTGAAGCCGTAGGGAAAAAAGTAGTTTATTTAAAAAGAATAGAATTTGGTACATTAAAACTAGATGAAGAACTAGAAGAAGGCGAATATAGAGAACTTACTGAAGAGGAAATTGCAATTTTAAAAAGCTTTTAACGAATAAAAAACGCAATTACTTATATAATATTCATAATTATAGGGTGTTGTCAAGAATTTTATTTAAATTCCTTGCATTTCTTAACTTGTTTTAATATAATATTATTGCAAGGATAAATAAAAGGAATTAAATAGCCCCCTTTTTATTTATTGCTTATTGCTAAAGCGCAACCTGGCCCCAAGGGTTGCGTTTTTTTGTTGTCTAAAAAACTTTAAAAAACCACAGTTTTTTTATTTTACACAGTTTTGGTAATAATATATATTAGTTATGTTATAATATGTTAAGTTAAGTGTATTGAAGGGAGGATGTTTTGTGGATTTAAAAGCGTTATTAAATAAAGAACAGTATGAAGGTGCTATAACTATAAATGGACCTGTGCTTATACTAGCAGGAGCTGGATCAGGTAAAACTAGAGTTTTAACATATAGAATGGCACATATGATAGAAGATTTAAGAATTCAGCCATATAAAATATTAGCTATAACATTTACTAATAAGGCTGCTAAAGAGATGCAGGAAAGAGTTAAATCTATCATAGGTGATAGAGCTGATGATATGTGGATTTCTACATTTCACTCGACTTGTGTAAGAATTTTAAGAAGAGAAATAGAAAAAATAGGATATAAGAAGAATTTTACTATATATGATACATCAGATCAAAAGGTGCTTCTAAAAGAATGTATAAAATCACTTCAAATAAATGATAAAGAAATTACAGAGCAAGAAATAATGGGTAAGATAGGTAGAGCTAAGGATAATATGAAAAGCCCAGATAGCTACTACAGAGAACATGAATCTAATTATAGAGAAAAGAAGATAGCAGAAGTTTATAGGATGTACCAAAAGAGATTAAAGGAAAATAATGCTTTAGATTTTGATGATCTTATAATGAAAACTGTAGAGCTTTTTAAGAAAGATCCTGAAACATTAGAATTCTACCAAAGAAAATTCGAATATATAATGGTAGATGAATATCAGGATACAAATGGTGTTCAGTATGAATTTGTAAGATTACTTGCTGAAAAACATAGAAATATCTGCGTTGTAGGAGATGATGACCAATGTATCTACCAATGGAGAGGTGCAGATATAAAAAATATCTTAGGATTTGAAAAAGATTATCCTGATGCTAAAGTTATTAAACTTGAACAAAACTATAGATCAAAAGGTAATATATTAGATGCAGCTAATGTTGTTATAGTTAATAATGCGAATAGAAAAAGTAAAGCATTAAGAACTGAACAAGAAGCTGGTGGAAAGATAAAGATTTATAGAGCTTATTCAGATGGAGATGAAGGAGCTTTCGTTGCAAATCAAATTAAAAAGATTAGTGATGATGAGGGTAGAAGATATGATGAATTTGCAATACTTTATAGAACTAATGCACAATCACGTATTTTTGAAGAAAGTTTAAGAAGAGCAGCTATCCCTTATAAAATTATCGGTGGAACTAAGTTCTATGATAGAAAAGAAATTAAAGATATGTTAGCGTATCTTAAAGCATTAGTTAATCCAGAAGATAGTGTTTCTTTAAAAAGAATTATAAATGTTCCTAAGAGGGGAATAGGAGATGCAACTATTCAAAAAATAACTGATTTTGCTAATGATTATGATATAGGGCTTTATGATGCATTAAGTCAAGTAAGAACTATTCCTACTTTAACAGCTAGAAACTGTGGTGGAATAGAAAAGTTCATGGATATGATGGATAACTTAATGGTATTAAGTGAAACTATACCTGTTTCTACATTAATAGAAACTATTCTTAAAGATACTGGTTATATGAAGGAACTTGAAAATTCAAAAGAAATTGAAGATAAGAGTAGAATTGAAAACTTAAAGGAACTTGTATCTGATGCTGTTGATTTTGAGAGAACAAGTGAAGATAAATCTTTATCAGCATATTTAGAGAAGGTATCTCTTGTCCAAGATACAGATAAGCTAGAGGATGTAGATGCTGATGGTGGAACAGTTGTACTTATGACTGTTCATAGTGCAAAGGGATTAGAGTTCCCTGTAGTATTTATGGTAGGAATGGAGAATGGTATATTCCCAGGACCATCATCATTTGATTCAGAATCAGAAATGGAAGAGTCAAGAAGACTTTGTTATGTTGGAATAACAAGAGCTAAAGAAAGTTTATATATGACTTCAGCTGAAGTAAGAAGAGTATTTGGTAGAACGGTGGCATATCCTCAATCTGACTTCATTTCTGAAATAAAATCAGACTTAAGAGAATATGTAAGCGCTAGTGGAGAAGTTAAAGGAGAAACAAATACTACTTCAAGACCTGGGTATGGAACAGGATATAACAATAATCCTCATAGTTTAAAGGGAAGTTATGTACCATTCCAAAATAATAGATTTGCATCTAAAACAGCAGCAACTGTACCAAATTCAGTTTCTGCTTCATCAAGTACATCAGAGTTAACTTTAGGAAGAAAAGTTAAGCATGAGAAATTTGGGGTTGGAACTATAGTATCAGTTTCAGATATTGATGGAAAGAAAAAGTTAACGATAGCATTTAATAACCAAGGGGTTAAAATGCTTATGGTTCCACCGGCAAACTTAGAAGTTTTATAGTAACTGAATTAGTAAACTTAATAGGAGGATATATGGATAAGAAGTTACGTATAGAAGAATTAGTAGAGAAGTTAAATAGATATGCTTATGAGTATTATTCTTTAGATAAGCCAAGTGTAACAGATAAAGAGTACGATATTTTATATGATGAATTAAAAGCTTTAGAAGAAGAATTAGGATATGTACTTCCATATTCACCTACTCAAAGAGTTGGAGATGTTGTTTTAGAAGGCTTTAGCAAATATACTCATAAAGCAAGACTTTGGAGTTTAGATAAAGCTCAAAGCTTTGATGAAATAATTGATTGGCATAATAGAAATGTAAAGTTTGTTCAAGAAATGAATTCTAGAGGTGAAACTCTACCTCCTTTAAAATATATAGTTACAAAGAAATTTGATGGATTAACTATTAATCTTACCTATAATGAAGAGGGAATATTAGATGTAGCAGCTACTAGAGGTACTGGTGAAACAGGGGAAAATGTAACTGCTCAAGTTAAAACTATAAAATCTATTCCTTTAAAAATAGATAGTAACTCAGTATTTGAAATTCACGGTGAAGCTATAATGACTCAAGAAGCTTTTGATAAATATAATAAAACTTCTGAAGTTCCTCTAAAAAACCTTAGAAATGGTGCAGCAGGGGCATTAAGAAATTTAAATGTAAAAGAGACTGCTAGAAGAAATTTATCAGCATTTTTCTATGATGTAGGATATAAAGAAGGGGAAGGCTTTAAGACATATGAGGAAATGCTTGCTTTTATAAAAGAAAAAGGATTCCCAATGGATGATTATATTAAAGCGTGTACAACGTTAGAGGAACTTCAAAATGAAATAAAGTATATTGAAGAAATAAGATTTGACCTTAATTATGATATAGATGGAGTAGTAATAGCTATTGATGATATGAGAACTAGAGAACTTTTAGGGTATACTGTAAAATTCCCTAAATGGGCAATAGCTTATAAGTTTGAAGCACAAGAGGCAACAACTAAGCTTTTAGATGTTGAGTGGAATGTTGGAAGAAGTGGAAGAGTTGGTCCTACAGCTATATTAGAGCCTGTTGAATTAGCAGGAGTAACTGTAAAAAGAGCTACTCTTAATAACATGGATGATATAAGAAGAAAAGGTGTTAAAATAGGCGCTGATGTATTTGTAAGAAGAAGTAACGATGTTATTCCAGAAATAATGGGAGTTGTTGAATCTACTTTAGAAGGTGCAATAGATATTAATGTACCAGAAACGTGCCCTTCGTGTGGTAGTCATTTAGTATTAGATGGGGCACATTATTTCTGTGAAAATACTTTATCTTGTAAGCCACAAATGGTTAAGAGTATAGTTCATTTTGCATCAAGAGAAGCTATGAATATAGAAGGATTTTCAGAAAAAACTGCTGAACAATTATTTGAAAAGCTTGAAATAAGATCTATAGCAGATTTATATAAATTGAATAAAGATGATTTAATAACTTTAGAAAAGTTTGGACCTAAAAAGGCACAAAACCTTTTAGATGCTGTTGAAAGAAGTAAAAATCCAGAGTTGTATAGATTTATATATGCGTTAGGAATTCCTAATGTTGGAGTTAAAACTGCAAAAGACTTAGTAAACACATTTAAATCTTTAGATGGATTAAAGGAAGCTACTTTTGAACAGCTAGTTGGAGTTAACGATGTTGGTGATATAGTAGCTAGATGTGTATTAGAATTCTTTAAAGAAGAAAAAGTAATTAATACTATAGATGAACTATTTAATTTAGGTGTGAATCCATGGTATGAAGAAAAAGAAGTTAAAGAAAGTGCATTTAGTGGAAAAACTGTAGTTGTTACAGGAACTCTAACTAAATACTCTAGGGGAGAAATAAAAGAAAAACTAGAAAGCTTGGGAGCTAAAGTGTCTGGTAGTGTTAGTAAGAAAACAGATTACGTAATAGCTGGAGAAGAAGCAGGGTCAAAGCTTACTAAAGCAAATGAACTTGGAATAAAAGTACTAAGTGAAGATGATTTTGAATCTATGATATAAAATAATGAAAAATTAAAAATGGCAAATGGCAAATTGAGGATGAAACTAGTACCTAGTTTTTTAAGATAGAATTATGGAATTGAGTTCTATCTTAAATTCTTCAAATTCAGGTTTCTGAATTTGTTCCTTAACTTGCCATTTGCCATTATCCATTTGCAATTATATTAAGCGTTATCCATCTTAATAACATTGTTTGTTGAGTCTAAATTATTATTATCCAAAAAAGAATCATCAAAATCAAAATCTAATGAATCTAATACACTCTCATCATTACTTAAGTTTAGTGAGGATATACTTTTATTTATTTTATCTAATAGATAGTTATTAATTCTTTGATTTTTGTACATCTTTAGGAAAATAATAAATGACCATATGCCGATAAACATAAATGATAACATAAATAAAATTCCTACGATATAAAATATCATTTGAATTATTTGTAAAGCTACAGACATATTATCACACCTCCTAAAATCATTATATCATATAAATATACCCTTTATTAACAATAAAAATTCCTAAATAGTATATAAATTACATAAATTGATTATATTGAATAATATTGGATATAATTATATGTATATAGATATTGAAAGGAGAGTAAATTTGAAGAAAATTTTTGTAGTATTAGGATTATTTGTAGTATCTATAGTATTTTTACTAGGATTTATAGATAAAAGTCCAACTAAGCAAGTTAGAAGTGAAGCAGATATAGTTTACTCTATTAATAATATACCAAGTAATTTTGTAACTGTTGGCTCATTAAGTAAAAGAGAACAAGATATTATATGTGCTGTTAGTAAAGGACTAGTAGAATTAGATACAAATGGGGAATTAGTTCCTGCGTTAGCAGATAGTGTAGATATAAGAGATAATGGAATTGAATATGATTTTAAGATAAGAGATGATGTTTATTGGAGTGATGGTACTAAAATAACTCCTTCGGATATAGCTGAATTTTTTAGAGAAGTTATTACTTTAGAAGCAGAAGAGGATATAGAACCACTATTAAATGTCTTTGGAGTTATAGATTATAGGAATGGAAATAAATCATTTAGCAATGGTGTTGGTATTACTGCAACAGATACTAATTTAATACTTAGGCTTAACTCTCAAGATTCAAATTTCTTAAATGAATTAACTAAACCACAATATAGATTAAGAAAAAGCGTAATACTTTGGGAAGAAATAGGGAATAATTACACAACTATTCCGTATAGCGGTAATTACTCTATAGCAGATATAAACTCATTAAATGAAATAACACTAAAAAGAAATAATACAGCAGATTCGAGTTTAGCAAAAACAATTCATATGGTTAATGATGATAGCGAAGATTTAGCTTTAGCTGCATTTGAAATAGGGCAAAGGGATATAGTTCTAAATCCACCTAAAAGTCAATTGAACAGACTTTCTAAGGAGGGTAAGTTAGTAAGTATTCCTTCAAGTAAATCTGTATATTTAGCTTTTAATAAAAATAATATTTTATCAATTGATGATAGAAAAGAGATATATAGACTAATAACTAAAGCTTTAGAGGATTATGAATCAGATAATAAATCATTGATTAAACTGGCAGACGGAAGTTACTTTAGAGATGAAGAACAGGATTTATCTAAACTTCAAGATAGAAAAGTAATGAGTAGCTTAGGTGAAGAAGCTGAAATACCAGAAGTAATATATATAGCTTGTGAAGAAAGTTTGTTAAATAAAGAAATGGTAGACTATATATCTAATTGGTTTGCTGAAAATACAGATATAACATTAGTAGGATCTTTATTAAGAGAAGAAATTACAAGTGATATTTCTTATTATGATATGGCAATTTTAAATTTAAATGCTGATTATAGTGATAAAAGTGAGTTTTATAAAGTTATATCACCATACATTTCAGAAGAATTAGCAGAAAAGGTTAGCATTTCTAATACTGTAGAAGAGGAAAAAGAAATATTAACACAAATAGAAGATAATTTATTTGAAAACTATTCAGTATTACCTTTGATTTTTTATAATGATAATATCGCAGTTAATACAAGCATAGAAAATATAAGTTTAGATGGAAATGGAAATTTAAAATTCGAGATAATAAAAAAATAAGACCAGTTGGTCTTATTTTTTTATTACTAATTTTATTATTGGTCAGTTATTTCTAGATTTTCTGAAGTAGTTTCATTTTCTTCAGATGGAATACTACTAGTTATATTTAAAGGTGTTGATTCAACAGAAGAGTTAGACTCATTACTTTGTGTTGGAGCAACACTATCTATATAGTTAATCTCAACATCTGAAGAGTTAGAAGTAGAATCCTTTAATATTTCTGGAATTGATTCGGCTTCGTTGTCTAGGTTAACTCTATCAAGAGCTAGGTTGTTTATAAAATCATCTTTAAATAGATGTATAAATAGATAGAAGATTAAAAAATTTCTACTACTATCAAATGAATTCTTATTTACTGAAAAAGAATTTTTTCTTTTATTATAGGTGATATATTTATTAAACACTGGTGCCATACCAGAGCTACTAGGGGTTGGCACATTAGGCATTCTAAAAAAGCTTTCATCTAGCATATCTTTTGATACTAGTGATAATCCCCTATAACGCTCATAGTCATCTAATGTAGGAGCTTCTGGCCAACTTGTTACTAATCCAGAGTTTGTTATATATTTTTTATATATAGAAGAAATTAAATTTTTATATTCACCTCTAGAGTTATCTTCTAATATAAAAGCTAATAAATAGAAGATTATATCATATGATGAATATTTAATTTCTTTCTTTGATGATAGTTTATAGAAACATTCGTTTTCTTCATCATACAAAGAGTATAGTTTATTAATAATAGCTTTAGATTTATCTTTAAAAGCTATTATATTGGTATGTTTATATGAGAGAGCTAAAACTATAGAGCATAATGCAGCAGTATCTAAAGAGTTTATATAGTAGTCCTTATCATCAAATTTATTCATAGTATAATCAGAAATATCAGCTATCAATGTTTGAAGATTTTCTAGAGGACAATAGCTATATAATATGTTGAATGCTAATAATATTTTACAAAGTTCATCTAGAGAACATTCATATATGTTTTCTTTATAATCTAAAAACATTTGAAGAATCTCTAAAGAAAATGTTTCGTAATCTTTAGATGAAGCATCATTCTTATTTTTATAAGAATATAGATAGTAAGCTAACATCATAAATGCTTGATCAGAGAATTTAAATTTTTTATCTTTATCAACTAAGTTAAAGTTTTTAGAGTTATTTTCAAACATATTCTTTTTGTCTGTAAATACTCCTTCAGAGTTTCTAAGATTTTCAGAATAGAATTGTAATTGTTCTTTTGTGAGAGAATTATATATTTCATATATAGAATAAGTACTTCTCTCTATGTTTTCAAAGCTATGATAATAATCTAGTAATTCAAGTAAGCATAATGTCATAAGTGCATTTGTTGAAGGATTTATTTCTTTTTTAAAAGTATCCTCATCGAAGCCGTTAGAATTTTTACTGTGGATAAAGTTTGGAGAGGCTTTTCTATACACACATAATAGTGGAGAAAAATTATTCATTGTGTTAATATCAAATGAGGGACTTAAATTTTTAAAGTTTTTTATTGATGAAACTAAACCACATTTCGATTCTAAAACAATAGTTTTTACAGCTTCTTTAGATAAATAGAATAGTTGTGAGTTTATTTCTTCTTGGCGTAAACTATTCATTCTAAAAAATGGACCAATATATTTCAAAATTTTCACCTCTTATAATAATCCTTATATTAATAATATGAGATAACTTTTAAAATAGTTCACTTTTTTTGAAAAAGCAATAATTTTAGGACGTATAAGAGGTATAATGAGGCTATATAAATTAGGATAATATAAAAAATTACAGTTAAATTTTACATTAACAGTATATATATATTAAAATTGGAGGAGATATTATGAGAAGTGATAATCGTAAGAACAATAATGTTAGACACACTAAAATAACTAGAAACTATATAAAGCATGCTGAAGGATCAGTATTAATAGAGGTAGGAGATACAAAAGTTATATGTACTGCATCAATTGAAGATAAAGTACCTCCTTTTTTAAAAGGTACAGGAGAAGGGTGGATAACAGCTGAATATAATATGTTACCAAGATCTACTGCCACTAGAAAAGTAAGAGATATTGCAAGATTAAAGCAAGATGGAAGAACTATGGAGATACAAAGGTTAATAGGAAGAGCATTAAGATCAGTAGTTGATTTAAAGGCTTTAGGAGAAAAGACTATTTGGATAGATTGTGATGTTATTCAAGCAGATGGAGGAACAAGAACTACTTCTATCACAGGAGCTTTTGTTGCTTTAGTAGATGCAATAAATAAGCTTCATAGAATTAAACCTTTTAAAGTATATCCAATAAGAGAGTTTGTTTGTGCAACTAGCGTAGGAATAGTAAATGGAGAAAAGATGATTGATTTATGCTATGAAGAGGATTCAAGTGCACAAGTTGATATGAATATAGTTGGAACTGGAAGTGGAGAGTTTGTAGAAATTCAAGGAACTGGTGAAGAAGCTCCATTTTCAAGAAAAGATTTAAATGAACTTTTAGATTTAGGAGAAAAGGGAATAAAGCAAATAATTCAAATTCAAAAGGAAACTTTAAAAATGGATGCTTTATGGATAGGAACAGGAGAATCAAAGTAATGAAGAAATTAATTATAGCTAGTAATAATAAGAAGAAAATAAAAGAGCTAAAAGCTATAGTAGAAAATCTAGGGTGGGATGTAAAGTCTTTAGCAGATGAAAATATAGATATAGAAGTAGAAGAAGATGGATTAACATTTGAAGCAAATGCAGAAAAGAAAGCAAGAGAAATATATGACTTTTTAATCAAAAGAGGAGATAAGAATTTTGCTGTTTTATCTGACGATTCTGGATTAGAGGTAGACTGCTTAAATGGTGCACCAGGAGTTTACTCAGCAAGATATGCAGGAGAACATGGAAATGATGCTGCTAATAATAAAAAGTTATTAGAAGAGCTAAAGAATGTTAAAGGCGAAGATAGAAGAGGTAGATTCGTTTGTGCTATAGCGTTAATAGATACTAATGGAAATAGTAATATTGTTAGAGGAACTGTTGAAGGGCTAATAAAGGAAGAACTAAATGGAGAAGGTGGATTTGGATATGATCCATTATTCTACTATGAACCTGCAAACATGACATTTGCTGAATTAGAAGCAAGTGAAAAAAATAAGATTTCTCATAGAGCAAATGCACTTAAAAAGATAGAAGAATATTTAAAATAAAGTGCGAGCTAAGGCTCGCAAGTGAAAAGTCGACTTTGTCGAAGTGAAAGGCTACTACGTAGTGGTGAAAAGTTAACTACGTTAAGGGGAAAATGCTACTATAAGTAGCAGAGAAAAGCATTTTATCTAATTAGAGATCTTTTCCTTATTGCCATAGGCAATATTTTCTCCTCAGCTTTAGCTGACTTTTCCTCTTTGACGAAGTCAAACTTTTCACCAAAGTGCCTCGCATTTTATTTCAATTGTAACTATATAACTATAAATTTTAAGGGGTGTTTATATGTTAATTGCTGTTATTAGCGATTCTCATAATAATGATAGAGCTATAAATGAAGTTAAGAATTATATAAAGAATGCAGATGTTTTATTATTTTTAGGAGATGGAGAAAGTGATATAGCTAAAATCACTGAAGGGTTTAAAGGTGAAGTGTATTCAGTAAGTGGTAATTGTGACTTCTTAGGCAAAAGTCCTAATGAAAGAATAATAGAATTAGATGGAATAAAGATATTTATGTGTCATGGTCATGCTTATAATGTTAAATTTGGATACGATAATATATATTATAGAGGATTATCATTAGGAGTTAATATAGTTCTATTTGGTCATTCGCATATACCGATAGTAGAGAAGCATAATGATATATGTTTAATGAATCCAGGGAGTATTTCTCATGGAGCATGTATGGCGAAGCGATCATTAGGGTATATTGAAATTAAAGAGGGAAAAATAGCACAAATATATACTAAAGAAATAAAAAACAGATAAAAATAAAAAAAATGAAAAAAAGGTATTGACGTTTTAAAAATCATATTGTAGAATAATCCTTGTCGTCGCGAGATGATAAAGCTCTTCGGGGTGTGGCGCAGATGGGAGCGCGCGTGGTTTGGGACCATGAGGTCGCAGGTTCAATCCCTGTCACCCCGACCAATTTAGTTTTAAAACTTAAAAAAAGTTGTTGACTAAATTAGAGTTTTGAGTTAATATGTAACTCGGTTCTGGTTAAGAAATTAATCAGAAGAAGTTAAGTATGCGGGTATCGTATATCGGTAATACTCCAGCCTTCCAAGCTGGAAAGGTGGGTTCGATTCCCACTACCCGCTCCAAAAAAGCTTTGAAAAAAAGCTTGACAAAATAAATTGAATGTTTTAAAATAATAAACGTTCTCTGAAAAAAGTATGCGTGTTTAGCTCAGCTGGATAGAGCAACGCCCTTCTAAGGCGTGGGCCAGGAGTTCGAATCTCTTAACACGCACCATACTTCGGGGTGTGGCGCAGATGGGAGCGCGCGTGGTTTGGGACCATGAGGTCGCAGGTTCAATCCCTGTCACCCCGACCAGTTTTCAAAAAACAAAACTTAATAATAATTAAGTAAATTCAAATATGCGGGTATCGTATATCGGTAATACTCCAGCCTTCCAAGCTGGAAAGGTGGGTTCGATTCCCACTACCCGCTCCATATGCGTGTTTAGCTCAGCTGGATAGAGCAACGCCCTTCTAAGGCGTGGGCCAGGAGTTCGAATCTCTTAACACGCACCAATTATTTGCGGGTATCGTATATCGGTAATACTCCAGCCTTCCAAGCTGGAAAGGTGGGTTCGATTCCCACTACCCGCTCCATTATGGTGAACGTAGTTCAGTTGGTAGAGCGCCAGTTTGTGGCACTGGTTGTC
This sequence comes from Clostridium sp. NSJ-49, assembly GCF_014287725.1. NCBI lineage: Bacteria > Bacillati > Bacillota > Clostridia > Eubacteriales > Clostridiaceae > Clostridium > Clostridium sp. NSJ-49. Next base: position 13,179 of record NZ_JACOOP010000062.1, read on the forward strand.
GTGGGTTCGAGTCCCATCGTTCACCCCATACGCAGGGATATCGCCAAGCGGTAAGGCACCGCACTTTGACTGCGGTATTCGTAGGTTCAAATCCTGCTATCCCTGCCACTTACGGTTTACTAGCTCAGTCGGTAGAGCACTTGACTTTTAATCAAGGTGTCCGGGGTTCGATTCCCCGGTAAGCCACCAAATGCAGATGTGGCGAAATTGGCAGACGCACTAGACTTAGGATCTAGCGCCTTTGGCGTGGGGGTTCGACTCCCTTCATCTGCACCATATGCGAAAGTGGCTCAATGGTAGAGCGCCACCTTGCCAAGGTGGATGTTGCGGGTTCGAGTCCCGTCTTTCGCTCCAAATATGCGGGTATCGTATATCGGTAATACTCCAGCCTTCCAAGCTGGAAAGGTGGGTTCGATTCCCACTACCCGCTCCATAAGCGTGTTTAGCTCAGCTGGATAGAGCAACGCCCTTCTAAGGCGTGGGCCAGGAGTTCGAATCTCTTAACACGCACCATTTATTTGCGGGTATCGTATATCGGTAATACTCCAGCCTTCCAAGCTGGAAAGGTGGGTTCGATTCCCACTACCCGCTCCATTTTGGTGAACGTAGTTCAGTTGGTAGAGCGCCAGTTTGTGGCACTGGTTGTCGTGGGTTCGAGTCCCATCGTTCACCCCATACGCAGGGATATCGCCAAGCGGTAAGGCACCGCACTTTGACTGCGGTATTCGTAGGTTCAAATCCTGCTATCCCTGCCACTTACGGTTTACTAGCTCAGTCGGTAGAGCACTTGACTTTTAATCAAGGTGTCCGGGGTTCGATTCCCCGGTAAGCCACCAAATGCAGATGTGGCGAAATTGGCAGACGCACTAGACTTAGGATCTAGCGCCTTTGGCGTGGGGGTTCGACTCCCTTCATCTGCACCATACGCGAAAGTGGCTCAATGGTAGAGCGCCACCTTGCCAAGGTGGATGTTGCGGGTTCGAGTCCCGTCTTTCGCTCCAAATATGCGGGTATCGTATATCGGTAATACTCCAGCCTTCCAAGCTGGAAAGGTGGGTTCGATTCCCACTACCCGCTCCAAGTAAAGCAATCATGTTAATGGTTGCTTTTTTTATTATATTTAAATATTGTTTAATCAAAGTTTAGATAAATAATAGTAAATTTGTAATGAAAATAATTTAATATAATTAAATTAATATAATTATATTAATAAAAGGGAAACTATCTGAATTTTTATCAGATAGTTTCCCTTTTTTATATAGTAAAAAGATAAAATTTATTATTAGGCTAATTTATTTTCAGTTTGCTTTTTAGAATTATTTAAACGAAAATCCTTAGGAGATATACCAGCTATCTTTTTAAACATTTGACTAAAATATGATGAATTTGAAAATCCAACTATTGATGAAATATCGCGAATAGAATAATTAGTAGTAATTAATAAGTTTTTTGATTCATCTATTCTTTTATTTATAAGATAGTTTATAGGTGAAATACCCATTTCTTTAGTAAATAGATGAACAAGATGAAACTTATTAACATAAGTTAAGTTAGATAAAAAGTCTAAAGTTATATTCTCAGAGTAATGAGAGTCGATATAGTTTTTTATCTTCATACATTCTATATTTACTTTTTCAAAATTCTCAGTAATAAATATATCTGAACTAGTATTTCTCATAACTTGTATAAGAAATAAAGTTAATATACTTTTGCAAGCCAATTCATAATTAAGGTTTTTTTCTTCTAATTCCTTTATAAGCGTATTTAAATTATATAAAATTTCACTTTTTTTCTTATTAAAATTCAGTATTTTATATGTATTTAAAGAATCTTTACTATTATCTTCATTTAGAGTAGAAGGTGATATGCCGATAGCAAGATTGTTGATTGCAAATACTATATATTCTAATGGATTAGATGAGCTAACAGACCGTTCAGTATGTGAACAGTTCGGATTAATAAGAATTAAATCAGATTCTTTAACAGAAACTACTTCATCTCCTATTTGGAAAGTACCTTGTCCACTAGTTATAAAAAATATTTCGGTAAAAGGATGCATGTGAAGGGTACTATGCCAATCGTTTTCAAATTTTGATTTGCTTATATATATAAGTTCAAAGTCTAAGTCATATACATTGTTTTTAGTTAATAAATATCTTGTGTTTCCCATAAAAATACCTCTTATACGCAAGATATTATAATTATATCACAAAAAATATAAGAAAATGAAAAATGTAGAAAAAACCTATTAAAATATGTTGTCCATAATAACAATATAGTTAAATAAATCAGCAATAATATTGTTGTGAAAACAATTACTAAAAATTAAACTAGAAGTAATAAATATAGAAATCATAGTGATTATTATAAATAAAGAAATAATAAAGTATTTATTAGTGATTTTATATATTTTATTTTAAGTTGATTTAAGAAAAAATAATAATTTATGTATAAAAGGACGGGAGAGGTGCGAAATGAACAAAGGGAGAGTTACGATTCCAACAGATGATAATTTTATAAAGGAAACTTTAGAAATTGCAGAAAAATGGGGTGCTGATGGAATAAGAGATTGTGATGGATTTAAGTTACCAAGAGAAATAAAGGGGTTAGCTGAGAGAATATATTCAACATATTTTGTTGCTCGTGGAGATAATGAGTGGGCTGAAGCTAATAGAGAAGAATTACAACAAACATATTTAATGACAAAGCATCATGTTGCTGTAGAAGACAAGTTAACTATAAAAATAATGGATGGTTATTTTGCAGAGCAAGTAGAACCAGATACTTATCATGATATAAAAACTTGGTGGGAAGTTATTGATAGAACTACCAACGAAGTAGTACCTACAGAAAATTGGACATATAGTGAAGAAACTGGCGAAGTAGAAATAAACAATGTTAGTAAATGGCATGAATATACAGTGTCCTTCTTAGCTTATTGCATTTGGGATCCAACACAAATGTATAATCATATAACTAACAATTGGGGAGACAAGCCTCATGAAATGCCATTTGATGCAAGAAAGCCAAAGACTAATAAACACATAATAGAAGCTATGCATAATTGGTTAGATGAACATCCAGAATCGAATGTAGTAAGATTTACAACTTTCTTCTATCATTTTACTTTAGTATTTAATGACTTAGCTAAAGAAAAATTTGTTGATTGGTTTGGATATAGTTCAAGTGTTAGTCCAGAAGCTTTAGATGAATTTGAAAAAGTAAAAGGATATAGATTAAGACCAGAAGATATTATAGACCAAGGTTATTATAATTCTCCATTTAGAATTCCTTCTAAGGCATTTTTAGATTATATAGATTTCCAACAACAATTCGTAGCTGAAAATGTTAAGAAGTTAGTTGATGTAGTTCATGAAGCTGGAAGAGAAGCTATGATGTTCTTAGGAGATAACTGGATTGGAACTGAGCCATATGGAAAGTACTTTGAAAGTATAGGACTAGATGGAGTAGTTGGTTCTGTTGGTGGGGGAGCTACTTTAAGAATGATTTCAGATATTCCTGGAGTTAAGTATACTGAAGGAAGATTCTTACCATACTTCTTCCCTGATACATTCTATGAAGGAAATGATCCAACTATAGAGGCTAGAGATAATTGGATAACTGCACGTAGGGCTATTATGAGAAAACCAGTAGATAGAATTGGATATGGTGGATATTTATCTTTAGCTTATAAATTCCCTAAATTTATTGAGTACATCGAATCTGTATGTGATGAGTTTAGAGAAATATATGATAATATAGATAATTCTAAACCATACTGTGGATTAAAAGTTGGAGTGTTAAATTGTTTTGGTAAATTAAGAAGTTGGCAAACTCATATGGTTGCACATGCATTATGGTATAAGCAAATATATACTTATCTTGGAATTATAGAATCACTAAGTGGAATGAGCTTAGATGTAGAGTTTATAAGCTTTGATGATATAAAAGCAAATGGTGTTCCAAGTGATATAGATGTGATTATAAATGCTGGTGATGCAGGTACATCATTCAGTGGTGGAGAAAAGTGGTTAGATAAAGAAATTGTAACTGCTTTAAGAGGATGGATTTATAATGGAGGAGGATTTGTTGGTATTGGTGAACCTTCAGCAGTATTAGAGGGAGGACACTTCTTCCAACTTGCAGAAGCATTAGGTGTTGATAAAGAATTAGGATTCTCATTAAGCACAGATAAATACTTCAAGACTCCTGTAGAGAAACACTTTATAACTGAAGATGTAGTTGAGCCGTTTGATTTTGGAGAAGGTCAAAAGAATGTTTACTCTAAGAGCAAGGATACAGAAATTATATGCTATGAAAATGGAGATCTTTTAATGTCTGCTAACAGATATGGAAAAGGTAGAGCTGTTTATATAGCAGGATTGCCATACTCAATTCAAAATACACGTATTCTTATGAGAAGTTGTTTCTATGCAGCAGGAAAAGAAGATGATATGAAAAAATGGTATGCAGATAATTTAAATTGTGAAGTATCAGCTTACTTAGAAACAAAAAAATATGCAGTTGTTAATAATTCAAATGAAGAGCAAACTACTTTAGTTTATGATGGAAACGGAAGTTCGGTTGAGATGACATTAGCTCCATGTGAAATAAAATGGATTAATATGATATAATTGTTGGAATAAACCTCTGGATATATTATCCAGAGGTTAAATTAAAAGAATCTGTTAAGTTGATATGAAAAAATAGCTTGATTTTTCATAGAATTGCTCGCTCTTTGAAAATTATATAAGTTTGAATTTTTTATTGTATGGTAAACAAACCTACAATAAAATTGA
>NZ_JACOOP010000063.1:0-17801 GCF_014287725.1 Clostridium sp. NSJ-49
TGTTAATAAAAAGGAAGATAAGATTTGTTCTCTAAGCAAGCTTAAACGAGCTAGTTAGCTCTTTAACAACCTAATATTTTACATTTTATTATCCTCATAGGGATAGTCTGCCCTTTTTTAGGTCACTTTATTACTAATAATCCTAATTTTCCTATTTTTTCATCTCTAATTAATATTCACTTTTTAAAAGATCAATTATGCTCATCTCTATAATTATAAACTATGTTATTATTATTATTGTAATTAATTATTAAACATATTATAGTATTATACTAGAACATTAATTGGAGATGGGAGAGGCAATAGAGAATGATTAAGCTGAATTTTGACGTGAAAAAACATCTATTACCTAATGGGTTAGAGATATTAACAATAAAAAAAGATACACAGATATCATCTGTAAATATAGGGATAAAAGTTGGAGCACTATATGAGAAAGTAAGTGAAAAAGGAATTTCTCACTTTATTGAACATATGCTTTTTAAAGGAACAAATAAAAGAAGCTTTCAACTATTAAATGATGAGTTAGAAGCTTTAGGGGGAGAGTATAATGCATATACTGATTTTACTTCTACTGTTTACTCTATAAGTTGTTTAGAGGAAGAATTGAAAAATGGTATAGAGATTTTAGCAGATATGGTTACTTCATCAATATTCCTTCAAGAAGAAATTGAAAAGGAAAGAGGAGTAATATTAGCAGAAATTAGAACAAGTAAAGATAGTGTTGAAGATTTAAGTTTTAAGAGAGCTAATGAAGTAGCATTTAAAAAAGGCCCTCTTAGATATGATGTTGCTGGAATGGATAAAAATGTAAAAAGATTTAATCATAAAGATTTATATACTTTTTATAAAAAACATTATGTAGCTAATAATTCTGTTATTACAATAGTATCATCATATGAACATGAAGAGGCTCTTAAAATGATACAAGATCAATTTGGAAGTTGGAATAGCGGAGAAGTAAAGTCATTAAAAGTTAAAGACGAAAAAAATATAAATACTAAAGAAGTTACTGTAAAAGAGAATATTGAATTAAATACTATTATATATCTTTATACATTTTATGATTTAGATAAAGAATATGAATTACCATTAAGAATTTTAAATCATAGATTAGGAGAAAGTTCAAATTCTTTATTATTTAGAGAGATAAGAGAGAATAGAGGGTTAGCTTATGATATATACTCGCATCTTGATGTAACCAAACATGTGAAAACATTGTATATATATACAGCTGTAGATGAAGAAGATATAGATAGTGCAATAGAAGCTATTGATGAGACTTTAGCTGGAATAAAAATGGGCAAAATTGAGATTGGTGAAAAAGATTTAAATATAATGAAAAAGGTTCATAAAACTGCTGTAGTGTCAACATTAGAGGATCCAGTGGAATTATGTAGCTATATTTTAACTCAAAGAGTTGAGGGTGAGGATATATTTGAATTTTTAGATGATATGGATAGTTTAAATAATATAACTAAGGATAAAATTTATGATGTGGCAAATAAAGTATTAAATAATCCTACTATTCATATACTAAAGTCTTCATAAGGTGGCAATAATAATGGATATAATAACTAAAATAGAGATTGGTAAGCGTAATAAAGAGAGAGTTAATATATATATAGATGATGAATTTGCATTTTCATTAAGTGCAGAAATAGTATATAAAGAAAACTTGGCTCCTAAACAAGTTATTGATGTTGAGAAGCTTACAAGATTAGCAAGAGAAGATGAATTTATGAAATGTAAAAGCTCCGCTCTTAAAATAGTTGAAAGAAGCTACAGAACTGAAAAAGAAATATTTAATAAGTTGATTACAAAAGAATATAGTAAAGAATCAATAAATAGAACGATAGAATTTTTAAGAGAATATAATCTTATAAATGATAGAAACTACGTTAAAATGTATGTGAAAGACAAATTAAAGAGCCAAGGTAAAAATAAGATTAAGTATAACCTTAAAAGAAAAGGAATCTCTGATGAATTAATAATTGAAGAGCTTTCTAAAATAGATGATGAGGATTCTAAAAATGGAGCAATAATTTTAGCACAAAAGAAATATAATGAGTTAAAGAGAAGAGAAAGTGATCAATATAAACTATCACAAAAATTATACAGATTTCTTATAAGCAAAGGATACAATTATGACCTAGCATCAGATGTTATGAAAGAGGTTATAAAAAAGGATGAGTATTAATTAAAGGAGTATTCTTTATGGAGGAACTTATAGCATACACCATATGCTTTGCTTTTATTTTATTTGGAATTAAAGAAAGTATAAATCTACTAAATACACATAAAAATATTAAATATCCTATAAATAGAACATTATATTATTTATCAATTTTACTGTCATTTTTAATAATTAATAGTAATTTGAATACTATTTTAGCGGATATAATTAAAATAAGTTCTAATTATTTTGCTTTTTATACTATTAGGAATGAGATGATTAGGATTCTTTTATTGGTTTTGATATATTTTATTGTTCATTTTATAATTTATACACTTTTAAAGTTTGTAGTTAAATTATTATACTTATATAAAATATCACAAAAAAAATTTTCCATATTTATATCAGCCATATTAGGTGGAATAAAAGGAATTATTGTTACATTGATAATGTTTATAGGTATTGTAATATTTAATGTGACAATTGGTAGAAATTTTCCTATAAATATTTTTTCGAATATTAGTGGATATAGTATGATTTATGATACTATAAGTCAAAACTTTAATAGTAGTAATTCAAAAATAATATATAGTGATGAAAATAAGTATATACCTACTTCTAATGTGCTAATTTATTATAATGGTGTAACTTTAGAAGATGGTGTTAAGTCAAATAATGAAATAAATAATAAGGCTATTGAAATTACTAAGTATAAAGAAAGTGATTTAGAAAAAGCAAAAAGCTTATATGTATGGATAGGAAGTAATATAGAATATGACTTTGATAAAGCATATAAAACTTTAAATAATGAAAGTAGTGGGAATAGTGGAGCAACAGAAGCTTGGATAACAAGGAAAGGTATATGTTTTGACTATGCATGCCTTTATGTTGCTATGGCAAGGGCTGTTGATTTAAAAGTTAGATTAGTTACTGGTAGTGCATATGATGGAACAAAATATGGACCTCATGCATGGAATGAAGTATATTTAGAAAAAGAAGAACGATGGGTGCCTATAGATCCAACATTTTATATGGCAGGAAATTATTTTGATAATAGTAATTTCTATGACGATCATATAAAAGAAATGATAGCAGGAGAATGGTAAAAGCGCTTTAATATTAAAGCGCTTTTTTATTAGCCATAATTAAATTAATTGCTTTTTCACAATCCTTATCTGTACTATCTAAAGACCATGCTCTGTTAAAGTATATTAAAGCTTTATTAGTATCTTCTTTCATAGCATAACAGTATGCTAAATTAAAGAAGTATTTGCTTTCTTTTTGAATAGAAAGTGCGTTTTTTATCATATCTATAGCAGCGTTAAAATTTTTTAGTTTTATAAAGCATACGCCAGCATTATAATAAGCACAAGCTGTATTTTCTTTAGTTTCAATAGATTTTTTATATAAATCTATTGCCTTATTATATTCTTTTAAATTATAAAGTTTATTCGCTTCACTAAAATAATCCATATGGACCTCCTGTACATATATATACCATTATTATAATTATTGGCATTATAGATGGTTATTATTCACATAAGATATATTATTAATAATATTTATTTTCAAGATTATTACTATTTTATTTAATTAATATTGTTAGTTTCTTAAAAAGAAAGTGTAAAAATTCATAAAAAGCCAATAAATACAACAAAAAGAGAAGCTGAACTAAAAATATCGACAAAATTTTATTTTTTCCTTTATTTTTTTTAGTCTCTTTAATATAATATATTTATCACTCAAAATCGGAGAAAATGTAGCAGGAGAGATATGATGATAGGAAATGATAAGTATATTTTAGTAGTAGGAGCATCAATAGTAGATATAATCGGATTTGGAAAAAAGGAATATAGTCCTAAAGATTCAATTCCAGGATGCATTAAAGTATCCTTAGGTGGGGTATGTAGAAATATAGCTGAGAATTTAGCAAGAGTAGGAGTAAATACAGAATTTATTTCTATTGTAGGTGATGATAGTAATGGAAGAAGCATATTAGAACATTCTAAAAGAATTGGTTATAGAATGGATAATTCATTAGTTTTAAAAGATGGATGCACTCCAACTTATATGGCAATTTTAAACACTGAAGGTGAGATGGAATCAGCCATAGTAGATATGGAAAGCTTAAATAAAATGGATGAAGCTTTTGTAGATTCTAAGGATGAGATATTTGAAAATGCTGAATATACTGTTGTAGATTCAGATAATCCTATGCTGTTAGAGTACATGCTTAAAAAGTATAAAGGAAAGACTAAATTTGTATTAGACCCTGTTTCAGCAAATAAAGCGAAAAAAATTGGTCATTTAGTAAAGTATTTCCACACGGTAAAACCTAATAGATTTGAGGCTGAGGCTTTATGTGGTTTTAAAATTGATACTGATGATGATTTAAAAAGGGCAGCAAGGTATTTTCTAGATCAAGGAGTTGAAAATGTATTTATAAGCTTAGATGCTGATGGAATATATTATTTAACAAAAAATGAAGAAGGTAGACTTGCATGTGGTGACAAAGTTGATGTAAAGAATGTTACAGGAGCAGGAGATTCATTTGTTGCAGGATTAGGTTATGGCTATATGAACAAGTTTTCAACCATAGATACTCTTAAGTATGCTATAGCCATGTCTATAGTAACAATTACTCATGAGGAAACTATAAACCCTCATATGAGTCATGAATATGTTGAAGAATACATAAATAAAATTAATTGGGTAGAATAAAAATTATTGTAATATGTTTGTATAATAATTTTATAAGATACGTTAAAAAGGAAGGTAAAGTTTAAACTATACCTTCCTTTTTATGTTTATTGAATTTATTGAAAGGCCATTTTTTTCAGCTAAATTTTTATAAATATTTAAAGTGTTAATATCGGAAAAGAAAACAGGAAATTTTAAATCGTAATTTCCCCAAATTGTAAAAGGAAAAGTATTTAAATATATTGTGCAGAAAAATAATGCACGAGTATTTAAAATTGTTATAAAGTCCATTAAATTATCATTGTCTAGAGTAAAGTAAACAGAATCATCTTTAAGATTTTTTAGTTCTTGTAGTAAAATTATTTTATTATTATGATCAAGGGCTTCTAGTAAATGTAATATTTCTTCACCATTAAGATTTTTAAGGTAGAAGTCTATAATAATATGACCAGAGTTTAATAATAAAGTATCTTTAAAAAATTTTAAAAATCTATTTTCTTTCTCTGTAAAAGAAAGTAATTTATCATTGCATTCTAATATTCCATTGCTGAAATTATCTAAACCATCACTTATATTATTAAATCGAATGTTTATAAGTTTTTTAAAATTTTCTTTAGATATCGGATATAAATTATTCATTATTACCTCCATATAATTAATAAGTTTATTATAGTCAGATAAGATGATATTTAGCAATACAGTAGAGTTAAAAAATAAGATGATTATAGAATTTTATAACATGGAAGTAATGAGAGAAGCATCATCTTTATGAATATTATAAAACAAATGGAAATTTTCTAATAGGATAAGAAAAGAGAAGATGTACAAGATATAGATGAGGTGATATTTACATGGGAAATCAAATGAAAAAAACTAAAAAACAAAAGAAAAATATAAGTCATAATCCACAAGTGGAGAGCGTAAAAGCATGTTTTGGTGAACCAAAAGCTAAACCATATGATCCGACTGACTTTAAAATATAAATAAAAGGAAGTGTGAATATGGATAAATATGATTATGTTTTTAAATGGTTAAAAAGTGCAACTAAGCCCGAACGTCATATAGATGAGATGGAAGCTTTTGCAAAAAAACATCCGATAATATTTATGAAATTCCACAAAGATTCATCTAAAATAGTTAATAATGATATTAATGATGAAAAGTATATTAAAGCTAAAGAAGAATTAACTAAATTATTTGGTGAAAATGAAGAAGATTTTAGACCTGTATTTAATGCGATTAAAAGCAAGTTTAATTATTAATAAATAAAAAATTATTTTATGAGGTATGTTTATGGATAATAATAAAAATAGAATGAAAGATAGATCTAAATCAAAAAATGAACTTAGAAAAATTGATCCTACAGGTAATTCAGAAGTAGGGATTGAAAATGGAGAAAAAATAGGTGCTCATGCACATAATAAAAAGAGTTATAAAACTTATGAATGGATGAATGATTAAATTTAGTGATGACATACAATTAAGTATGTCATCTTTTTTTTATAATAATAATATTATTAATATATGTAACGTATATTTCAGATATATAAATAATTGATAGGAAGAGAGGTAGAATTATGTATAGAATAGGAATTGATGTAGGATCTACAACAGTAAAGTTGGTTGTTTTAGATAATAAAAATGAAATTATTTATAGTAAATATCAAAGACATTTTTCAGATATAAGAATAAGTATAGTGGATTTAGTTAAAAATGCATACGAAGCTTTAGGAAATATTGATTGTTCAATTGTTGTTACTGGATCAGGAGGGTTATCAGTTTCTAAATGGCTTAATTTAGATTTTATACAAGAGGTTATTGCCTGCTCTAAGACAGTTGAAGTCATGATTCCTGAAACAGATGTAGTTATAGAGCTTGGTGGAGAAGATGCAAAGATAACGTATTTTAATGGTGGCTTAGAACAAAGAATGAATGGAAGTTGTGCTGGTGGTACTGGTGCATTTATAGATCAGATGGCTGTTTTATTGAATACAGATGCTAAAGGATTAAATGAATATGCAAAATCTTTTAAAGTAATTTATCCAATTGCATCTAGATGTGGTGTATTTGCTAAAACAGATATTCAACCACTTATAAATCAAGGCGCACATAAAGAAGATATTGCTGCATCAATTTTTCAGGCTGTTGTGAATCAAACAATTAGTGGATTAGCTTGTGGAAAGCCTATAAGAGGAAATGTGGCATTTTTGGGAGGGCCACTAAACTTTCTATCTGAACTTAGAAATAGATTTGTAGAAACGTTAAGACTAACTAAAGAACAAACTATTACTCCTGAAAATGCAGAATTGTTTGTGGCTATAGGAGCCGCATTATTAAGTGATGAAAATAAACAAGTTTCTTTGAAAGATTTAGTTGAGAGTTTCAAAGGGATTTTAGCAATTAAAGAAAGTGATGTTAAAAGATTGACACCTTTATTTAGAGATGAAGAAGAATATAGAGTGTTTAAAGAAAGGCATAATAAAGCTATTGTAAAAAGAGACGACTTATTAAGTTATAAAGGGAAAGCTTATTTAGGTATTGATGCTGGATCAACCACTACCAAAGTTGCATTAATAAATGATAAGAATGAGCTAATATATTCTTTTTATGAAGGTAATGACGGAGATCCATTAAAAAAAGTAATTAAAATTTTAAATGATATGTATAAAATAATTCCAAAAGACGTTGAGATTGTTAATTCTACGGTTACTGGTTATGGAGAGGATCTAATAAAAGCAGCTTTACATATAGATATAGGTGAAATTGAAACTATGGCTCACTATAAAGCTGCTAGTTATTTCTTACCAGAAGTAAATTTTATTCTAGATATAGGTGGACAAGATATGAAATCTATGGGGATAAAAAATGGGACTATAGATAGTATTCTTTTAAACGAAGCTTGCTCTTCAGGCTGTGGTTCATTTATTGAAGGTTTTGCTAAGTCTCTTGGCATGGATGTTAAAGAATTTGCAAAAGAAGGATTATTTTCGAAAGCACCAGTTGATTTGGGATCAAGATGTACAGTGTTTATGAACTCAAGAGTAAAACAAGCTCAAAAAGAAGGGGCTGAAGTTTCAGATATATCAGCAGGATTGTCCTACTCTGTAATAAAAAATGCTCTATTTAAAGTTATAAAAATGAGAAATGAAAATGATATGGGAGATAAAATAATAGTTCAAGGTGGAACTTTTTATAATGATGCAGTGCTTAGAAGTTTTGAGATTATTTCAGGTAAAGAGGTTATTAGACCAGACATAGCAGGCATAATGGGAGCATTTGGATGTGCGATAATTGCAAAGGAGAGATATATAGAAGGAAGAAAATCAAGTATTCTATCTAGTGAAGAAATTAAGAAATTTCAGATAGAAACTGATTTTTCAAGATGTGGTAGATGCGGGAATAATTGTTTACTAACAATAAATAAATTTTCAAATGGAGAAGAATTTATTTCAGGTAATAGGTGTGAAAAAGCACTTGGTATAATTAAAAATAAAAATGAAGAAATTCCCAATCTATATAAGTATAAATACAAGAGAATATTTAGTTATAAACCATTACCAATAAAGGAAGCTAAAAGGGGTGTTATTGGTATTCCGAGAGTGCTAAATATTTATGAAAATTATCCATTTTGGTTTACTATGTTAACAAATTTAGGGTTTAGAGTAATACTTTCAGATGCTTCTAGCAAAAAGATATATGAGTTAGGTATAGAAACTATACCATCAGAGTCAGCTTGTTATCCTGCTAAGATAAGTCATGGACATATAATGAACCTTATCAATAGAGGAATAAAGACGATTTTCTATCCTTGTATTCCTTATGAAAAAAAGGAATTTAAAGATGCGACTAATCATTATAATTGTCCTATAGTAACATCTTATCCAGAGGTTATACGAACAAATATTGATGAATTAAAAGAGAGAAATGTTAAGATTATAGAACCATTTTTATCTTTGGACAATTATAAAGTTTTAGCTAAAAGAATTGTTGAAGAATTTAAAGATTATAACATATCTTTAGATGAGACTAAGGAGGCAATAAAAAAAGCTGCAGTTGAGAGATTAGAATGTAAAAGAGATATAGAGAAAAAAGGAGAAGAGGTTTTAGAATATTTAAAGGTAAATAACAAAAAAGGGATAGTTTTATGTGGAAGACCATATCATATTGATCCTGAAATAAATCACGGTATACCAGAAATAATTACATCTTATGGTATGGCAGTATTAACAGAAGATAGTATATCTCACTTGGGCAAACTAGATGATCCTTTAAGAGTTGTAGATCAATGGATGTATCATTCGAGACTTTATAGAGCAGCATCATTTATATCTAAGAATCCATATTTAGAAATAATACAATTAAATTCATTTGGATGTGGCTTAGATGCAGTAACAACAGATCAGGTATCAGATTTGATTATTTCAAAAGGAAAAATATATACAGCTTTAAAAATAGATGAAGGAAATAATTTAGGTGCAGCTAGGATAAGAATTAGATCTCTATATGCTGCTATAAAGGAAAGGGAAAGATTAAATTATAAACCGATAGAAGAGAAAATAGAATATAAACCACCTATATTTGTAAAGGAAATGAGAAAGAAACATACTATATTATCACCTCAAATGTCGCCTATACATTTTGATTTATTAGAAAAAGCAGTGAAAGAATGTGGATATAATGTAGAAGTATTACCAGCTATGGATATTAAATCTATTGATGAAGGGTTGAAGTATGTAAATAATGATGCTTGTTATCCATCAATAATAGTAGTTGGTCAAATCATAAATGCTTTAAAGTCAGGAAAGTATGATGTAAATAATACTTCAGTATTAATAACTCAAACAGGGGGAGGCTGTAGAGCTACAAATTATATTGGTTTTTTAAAGATGGCTCTTAAAGATGCAGGATTTGAAAATGTTCCTGTAATTTCACTTAATGCGTTAGGTATGGGTGAACAACCTGGTTTTAAAATAACACTTAAATTTATAAGTAGAGCTATAATGGCTTTAGTTTATGGAGATTTATTTATGAGAGTTTTATACAGAACAAGACCTTATGAGAAAAATAAAGGTGATGCTGAGAGATTGTATGAATTCTGGAATGAAAAAGTAAAAGAAAATCTTGAAAATGGTAATAGAGGTATCTTTAATAAAAATATAAAAGAAATAATAAAAGATTTTGATAATTTAGAATTAAATGATATTAAAAAGCCAAGAGTAGGTGTAGTAGGTGAAATATTAGTAAAATATCATCCAACAGCTAATAATGATATAGTTAATATTCTAGAAAGTGAAGGAGCAGAAGCTGTTGTTCCAGATTTGTTAGATTTCTTTATGTATTGCGCATATGATTCAGGATATAAAGCTGAGTATTTAGGAAAGAGTAAAATAAGTAAGAATATAGGGAATATAGTTATAAGCTATTTAGAGAGTTACAGAAAAGTTATGATAGAAGAACTTGCAAAAAGTAAAAAGTTTGATTCACCAAAGCATATAGCTGAATTAGCTAAATTGGCACAGCCAATTTTATCTATAGGAAATCAGACTGGTGAAGGTTGGTTTTTAACTGGGGAAATGATAGAGCTTATAAAAAGCGGAGTTAATAATATAGCTTGTGTACAACCTTTTGCATGCTTACCTAACCATGTGACAGGAAAAGGGATGATAAAGATACTAAGAGAACGATATCCGAATTCTAATATTGTAGCAATAGATTATGATCCAGGAGCATCTAACGTTAATCAAGTTAATAGGATAAAATTAATGTTATCAGTTGCAAAGAAAAATTTAGAATGTGATAGAGTTAGTAATAAAGAAATTGTAGATAATATATTGACAAAATAAAAAAAATATCATAGTATAAAGTAAAATTAATATATAAAAACTGTGAAAAAGAGGAGTAAGAATAGGAAGTATTAAGAGAGGAAGGCCTTGGCTGTAAGCCTTCTATATGAAATATTCTGAAGGTAGCTTTTGAGTTTCTTAGCTGAAATTATAGTAAGTTAAGACGGCTAATCTAGTCGTTATTAAATTAAGAGCCTGAGATTTAAAAAGGAAATATCTATTCATATTTAGTAGATGTAAGTTCCATTATCTAAATTAAAATTTAGAGTGTCACTCAGGAATAAAGGTGGTACCGCGAGTCTTCGTCCTTTTTTGGACTAAGGCTCTTTTTTATTTTTATGTAAAGTTAATTTTTGTAAAGTAGTCTTTATAAAGTAGTCTTTATATAAGAACTTTAAATATATAAGAAACTTATTCAGGAGGTTTTATTTATGGAAGAGAAAAAGAATTTATCTACAACGTATAATCCAAAAGAATTTGAAGAAAGAATCTATAAAACATGGGAAGAAAAGAAATATTTCACTCCTGTCGTTGATAAAACTAAAAAGCCATTCACAATAATGATGCCACCACCAAATATAACTGGTAAGCTTCACTTAGGGCATGCATTAGACAATACTATGCAAGATATGCTTATAAGATTTAAGAGAATGCAAGGATACTGCACATTATGGCTTCCAGGAACAGACCATGCTTCTATAGCTACAGAAGTAAAGGTTGAAAATGAACTTTTAAAAGAAGGTAAAGTTAAAAAGGAAATGGGAAGAGAAGCTTTCTTAGAAGAAGTTTGGAAATGGGCTGAAGAGTATAAGGGAACTATTAGAGGACAGCTTAAGAAATTAGGTGTTTCTTGTGACTTTACTAGAGAAGCATTTACTATGGATGAGAATCTAAATAAAGCTGTTAGAACAGTTTTCGTTAAGTTATATAATGATGGATTAATATATCAAGGAAACAGAATAACAAACTGGTGTCCAAAATGTACAACTGCTTTATCTGATGCAGAAATAGTTTATGAAGAAAAAGAAGGTAGCTTCTGGCATATAAATTATCCTTTATCTGATGGTTCTGGATACTTAGAAATAGCTACGACAAGACCAGAAACATTACTTGGAGATACTGCAGTTGCTGTTAATCCAAATGATGAAAGATTTAAACATCTTATTGGTAAGACTTTAAAATTACCTCTAACAGATAGAGAAATTCCAATAATCGGAGATGATTATGTTGATATTGAGTTTGGAACTGGTGCAGTTAAGATAACTCCAGCCCATGATCCAAACGACTTCCAAGTTGGGCAAAGACATAACTTACCACAAATTAGAGTTATGGATGACCACGGAGTAATTAATGAATTAGGTGGAAAATATCAAGGTTTAGATAGATATGAAGCTAGAAAACAAATGATTAAAGACTTAGATGAGCAAGGACTTTTAGTTAAGATAAAACCTCACACTCATAATGTTGGTACACATGATAGATGTGGAACTGTTGTTGAACCGATAATATCTCAACAATGGTATGTAAAGATGGAATCTTTAGCAAAACCAGCTATAGAAGTTGTTAAAGAAGGAAAAACTAAAATTGTTCCAGAAAGATTTGAAAAAATATACTTCAACTGGATGGAAAATATTCAAGACTGGTGTATTTCAAGACAATTATGGTGGGGACACAGAATACCTGTATTCTACTGTAACGATTGCGGACATATGATGGTAGAAGTTGATGCACCAACTAAATGTTCAAAATGTTCATCAGAAAACTTAAGACAAGATGAAGATGTATTAGATACTTGGTTCTCATCTGCATTATGGCCTTTCTCAACATTAGGTTGGCCTGAAAAGACACCAGATTTAGATTACTTCTATCCAGGAAATGTATTAGTTACTGGCTATGATATAATATTCTTCTGGGTTGCTAGAATGATATTCTCAGGATTATACAACATGGATAAGACTCCATTTGATACAGTGTTAATGCACGGTATTATAAGAGATTCGAATGGTATAAAAATGAGTAAATCTTTAGGAAATGGTGTTGACCCACTAGAAGTAATTGAGGAATTTGGAGCAGATGCTTTAAGATTTATGTTAGTAACAGGAAGTTCACCAGGAAATGATATAAGATATATTCCAGAAAAAGTTGAATCAGCAAGAAACTTTGCTAATAAAATTTGGAATGCATCAAGATTTGTTATGATGAACCTTGATACTGAATTAATGAATAAATATGCTGATTGTACAGAATACAGCTTAGCTGATAAGTGGATTCTTTCAAGAATGAATACTGTAGTTAAAGAAGTTACAGAAAACTTAGAAAAATATGAACTTGGTATAGCAAACCAAAAGGTTTATGATTTCATGTGGACTGAATTCTGTGATTGGTATATTGAACTTGTAAAACCAGTATTCTTTAGTGATAATGAAAAAGCTAAGGGAGTAGCTTACAACGTATTGTATACTGTATTAACTACAGGTTTACAATTATTACACCCAGCAATGCCATATATAACTGAAGAGATATATACTACTTTAACTAATGGTGAATCTATAGCAATATCTAATTGGCCTGAATGTAATGAAAGTTTAGTAGATGCAAAAGCAGTAAAAGATATGGATTATATCATAGAATCTATTAAGGGATTAAGAAACTTAAGAGCTGAAATGAATGTACCACCATCAAGAAAGGCTAAGGTTATTTGCTATATTTCTAATGAAGCTAAGGATGCATTCACAGCAGGTATACCATATATTGAAAAATTAGGTTCAGCTTCAGAAGTAGAATTTATAGCTGATAAAGCTCTTGTTCCAGAAAATGCAGTATCTTTAGTAGTTAAAGGTGGAGAGTTATTTATGCCACTTCTTGACTTAGTAGATAAGGATAAGGAACTTGAAAGATTAGGCAAAGAAAAGACTAAATTAGAAGGTGAAATAACTAGAATAGAAAAGAAACTTTCTAATCAAGGATTTGTTGCAAAAGCTCCTGAAGCAGTAGTTGAAGGTGAAAAAGCTAAGATGGCTAAGTATCAAGAAATGCTTGATGCAGTTTTAGTAAGAATTGAAGCATTTAAATAGTAGTATTGAGACTGTCTCGTAAGGGGCAGTCTTTTATATAGAAAATTGGGGGGAATCATGGATTTAGTAAAGGATGATGTAAAAAAATTATTTTTAAAATATTTCTTTCCAACAGTAGGAGCTGCATTAGTTACATCTATATATATTCTATTTGATACGATTTTTATTGGACAAGGAGTAGGTGGTGACGGACTTGCAGCTTTGAATATAGTGTTACCAATATACTCTTTAGTCTTTGGAGTTGGATATCTAATAGGAGTAGGTGGTTCTACTGTTTTAGGAATAGAAAGAGGTAGGGGGCATAATGATAAGGCCATAGATATATTTAGTTTATCAGTATATATATCTATAGCTTCAGCAGCACTTTTTCTAGTTGTAGGCAAATTTTTTATGGATGATATAGCCTTAATGCTAGGAGCTACTGATATAACTATTAGTTTGATAGAAGAATATATGAAAATAGTTGCTTTAGGTTTTGTTCCTTTTACAATAGGGTCTACACTTCAAGGATTTGTGAGAATAGATAAGAATCCAAAGCTTGCTATGATAGCTACAATTACTGGTGGATTAATAAATATTATATTAGATTATATATTTGTATTTCCTCTGAATATGGGAATGTATGGTGCAGGACTTGCAACAGTTCTTTCATATACTATAAGTATGGGGATATTGTTAACACATTTTTTATCTAAAAAAAATACTTTGAGACTAAATTATAGATGCTTTAGATATAAATATTTATCTAGAATAATTAGCAATGGAATTCCAAGTTTCTTTATAGAAATGTCTACAGGAGTAATAATATACTTATTTAATTTTCAACTATTGAAATTTATAGGAGAGACTGGCGTAACAGCATATAGCATAATATCTAACACAGCTATAATTTTTATTTCTATAAGTAATGGAATTTGTCAGACAATACAGCCTATAGTGAGTGTAAATATAGGAGCTAAAAAATATAAAAGAGCTATGGAGTTTAGAAAGATAGCATTCTATGTTGCTATTATATTTGGATTAACGGCTACTATTTTAGGGTTTTTATTCCCAGAAGAATTGATTAAAGTATTTGTAACTCCAACTGAAGAGATAAAACAAATTGCAGTTGTTGCCATTAGAATGTACTTTACAGCATTTATAATAATGGGAGCGAACATGGTATTAGCTGGATACTTTCAAGCTATAGAGATGCCAAAAGTAGCAATAATTATTTCATCATTACGTGGGTTAATAGTTGTAGGAATATTAATATTTGTATTACCATGTTTTTTAGGAGTAAGTGGAATATGGCTTAGTGTACCGATAACAGAATTAATTACTTTCATTGTAGCTATATATATAAGTAATAGAACTTTTAAAGAAAAATACGTATAAAATATCTGTACTAGCTTAAAATATTACTAAGAGGTGATGTTTTATGGCACAAAGAATTACAGACACTATAAAAGATAGTAGTGGAGAAATAACTCATTATATATTAGATAGTGGAGAAAAGCTTGAAAAAGCAGATGGTGTTAATAGAGCAAAAAATGGCGAGATTGAAGGAGTTATAATTGCTCATTCAAGAAAAGGTGAGGAGTACCTAAGAACTAAGCCAGATGGAAATGAAGGAAATAACCTATCTTCATTATAAAATATAGATATTAATCATAGATACCATTAATATTTTAATGGTATCTTTTTATTGTGTAAAATTTGATATTTTAAAAGTTTTTATTTATAATTATGTCTAAATAATGGGAGTAAATATACATTAGATTTTAAAGCAAAGAGGTAAAAAGATGAATTATAATGAAGCAATGAAATACATAACTGAAGTTGGAAATTTTGGGTCGAATTATGGACTAGAGAGAACTTTTAGATTATTAGAACTTTTAGGAAATCCACAAGATAATTTGAAATTAATACATGTTGCAGGCACTAATGGTAAAGGGTCTACCACAGCAATGATAACAAAAATGCTAAATGGATTAGGATATAAAGTTGGTATGTATACTTCACCTTTTCTGGAAGAGTTTGAAGAGAGAATTCAAATAAATGGAGAAAATATTCCTAAAGATGTTTTAGCGGAACTGGTGACTTATATTAAGCCCTATATAGGTAAGGTTGAAGAGGAAGGATATGGGCACCCAACTGAATTTGAAATGATTACTGTTTTAATGCTTCTTTATTTTGAAAGAGAGAAGATAGATTTTGGAGTAGTTGAAGTTGGATTAGGCGGAAGATTAGATTCAACTAATGTAATTATCCCTATAGTATCAGTAATTACATCTATTAGCTTTGATCATACTAATTTATTAGGAAATAATCTAAGAGAAATTGCTGGAGAAAAATGTGGAATAATAAAAAGAAATATTCCTACTATAGTATTTCCTCAACAGGAAGAAGTTATGGATGTAGTTATTAAGAAATGCGAAAAAGAAAATTCAAAGTTATATATAGTTAATTTTAATGATGCCGAATTATTAGATATTGTTAAAGGTGATAAACCATTTCAAAAAGTAAAGATAAAAGGCGAAAAAGAGTATATATTAGAATTACCTTTATTAGGAGAGCATCAAATATATAACTTAGCTTTGGCTATAAAGGTTATGGAAGTTGTAGAGAAACAAGGATTTATACATTTAAATAATAAAGCGATTGAGAATAGTGTAAGAGAAGTAATGTGGAAGGGAAGATTAGAAGTATTAAGTAATAATCCCTTAATAGTTATTGATGGAGCACATAATATTCAAGGAATAACTACTTTAAAAAATAATATACAAAAATACTTCAATTATAAAGATGTATATTTGATTTTAGGTATTTTAGCTGATAAAGATGTAGAGATGATGGTTAAAGAGATTACACCATTAGCTAAAAAGGTTTATGCTGTAACTCCACACTCTATAAGAGCTGAATTAGCTCAAGACTTAAGAGATGAAATTATAAAGTATAATGAAAATTGTAAAGCATATGAAGATTATGAAGAAGCATTTAATAATGCTTTAAAAGATGCAAAAGAAAATGATTTAATAATTGCAAGTGGATCATTGTATATGATTGGTGATATGCGAAAATTAATTACTAGAAAATATATTAATAAAAAATAAAAAGCCTGTATTTACTATTATATTAGTATGTAATATACTATGTATAATACATGAGTTGTTAGGAGGAATAAATATGTCAAAACATTTACATATTATGGCTAAAGAAGGTTCTATAGCAGAAACAGTATTGCTACCAGGAGATCCTTTAAGAGCGAAATTTATAGCTGAAAATTTTTTAGAAGATGTAGTTTGTTATAATGAAGTTAGAGGAATGTATGGTTATACAGGAACATATAAAGGTAAAAGAGTATCAGTTCAAGGTACAGGAATGGGATTACCTTCACATTCTATTTATGTAAATGAATTAATACAATTTTATGGTGCTAAGAGATTAATAAGAATAGGTTCAGCTGGATCTTGTAACGATAATGTGAATGTAAGAGATATAGTACTTGCTCAAAGTGCATCAACAAATTCTGGAATTAACAAAAGAAGATTTAATGGTTTAGATTATGCACCAAGTGCTAATTTTCAATTATTATATGAAGCTTATAATATAGCAAAAGCAAAGAATGCAAATGTAAAGGTAGGAAATGTTTTATCAAGTGATTTATTTTATGATGATACAAATCATTTTTCATTAAAGACTTGGGCAGAATATGGTGTATTAGCAGTTGAAATGGAAACTGCAGAGCTTTATACACTTGCTGCAAAATATGGAGTAGAAGCTCTATCTATACTAACAATTTCAGATCATATTTTTAAAGGAGAAGAAACTTCACCAGAAGAAAGACAAAATACTTTCACAGATATGATGGAAATTGCTTTAGAATTAATAAAATAGTATTTTAAAGGGGGCTGTATCAAAAAAAAATTGATATTTGCCGATAAAGAAAAGGAAGTTCGAATTTGAACTTCCTT
Source organism: Clostridium sp. NSJ-49 (assembly GCF_014287725.1). Lineage (NCBI taxonomy): Bacteria > Bacillati > Bacillota > Clostridia > Eubacteriales > Clostridiaceae > Clostridium > Clostridium sp. NSJ-49. The sequence goes on from NZ_JACOOP010000063.1 coordinate 17,750, forward strand.
TTTTGCGCATAGTAATAATATGAAAAACTTCACAAAAAATGTGATTCCTATG
>NZ_JACOOP010000064.1:0-17630 GCF_014287725.1 Clostridium sp. NSJ-49
GTATATGCTATTAGTTTTATCCAAAGGAGCAAAAATGATACTGAAAAATTTGAGTGATATAAAAAATCTTGGCCATAAAGGCCTTGATATATAAGGGTTAAGAAATATGATTAACCCTATTAAAAATAATATATAAAAGTGGTGAATTTATAGATGGAATTAATATCACCGCTGATGAAGTCTACTCTAGAATTGAAGAAGAATTACCAACTACATCAATGCCTTCTGTACAAGATGCATGTGATTTATATGATAAACTTATCAGTGAGGGATATACCCATGCCTATTATTCTTCCAATCTCTTCTGGTTTATCAGGAACTATAAACAGCTTTAGATTAGCTAGTGAACAATATGATGATAAAATAACTTCATTTATCTTTGACACAAAAATTCTCTCTATGGCCGTTGGATTAATAGTAATAGAAGTTGGAAAAATGATTAACAATGGAGAAAGTTTCGATACAATCTGTAAGACTATCCCTACCCTTAGAGAAAAAGTTAATATGTACTTTACTGTGGATACCCTAGAGTATTTAATTAAAGGTGGGCGAATAGGAAAAGTAACCGGTGGTATTGGAGAAATGCTTAACTTAAAGCCTATAATAACTATGGCCGATGACGGTAGCTATACTAATTTTGCAAAAGTTAGGGGATCAAAGCAAGCATTTAATAAACTAGTAAAACTTGCAACAGAAATCCTTGACCGTGGCAAGGGAAGAGTAATAATTATGACTGGTACAATGCATAAAGAGGCCGAAGAGTTAAAAGCTATACTTGAAAAACATCCAAACACAACATTTATGCACTGTGGAACCATAACTCCTGCAGTAGGCATACACTCTGGTCCTAGACTTCTAGCCGTTGCTGTTATGGAAGAATAGAAATAAATTGTTCGCTAAGCTCACAGGTGAAAGGTCGACTGCATAGAGTCCAAAAGTGCCTACGGCAGTCCAAAGGATTTACTTCGTAAATGTCCAAAAGCTTTTTTAACTCTAAGTTATTACTCTTGGTTATTGTAAATCTTTTGGCCGTCACAAAGTGACCTTTTGGACTTTGACGAAGTCAAACTTTTGCCCAAAGTGCTTCGCACTTTATTTCTATTACTCCCATTCATTCCATACTTCTGGTTTATATCCTACTGTTGCTTGTTTTCCATTTCTAACTATAGGAGTGACATATACTGAAGGATTTTTAAATAATATTTCTTCTCTCATATCTGCAGTTCTTATTTTATCTAAATTTAACTTTTTATAATCTTTTGCTGATTTATTTATTAAATTTTCTAGTCCAACAGAATTTTTAACACTAGATAATTCACCTTTACTTAATGATTTTTCTTTTAAATCTATAAACTGAAAATTAATTCTTCGTTCTTTAAAATATCTTTCTGCTTTTTTAGTATCAAAGCATTTCTTAGTTCCAAATATCTGTATATTCATTTTTACACCTACCTATCTTTTTATAAGGAAACTCACTACTCATATACATTCGTAGGAGTAAGTTCATTTTAGTAAATCAAAGATTTAGAAATTCACTTACAGTATATCTTAAATTGATTTATTATCCAATTATTTTTTACTAATAATAATATTTATTATGGAAAAAATATATTATATATTTATATGATAGGTTGTGATAATTATGAAGATATTAAAATTTATGTTAATTTTCATACCAATTAGTATAGTTGGTAAGTTTATGAATTTTTCTCCATCTATTATGTTTATTTTAGCTGCATTATCAATAATTCCTTTAGCAGGACTTATGGGTGAAGGCACTGAAGAAATATCCTTTTACTCTGGCCCTAAAATTGGTGGATTCTTAAATGCTACCTTTGGTAACGCAACAGAGCTTATAATATCTTTTTTTGCCCTTAAAGAAGGTTTATTTGAAGTTGTTAAATCTTCAATATCTGGAGCTATAATAGGAAATATTCTTCTTGTTCTTGGTGCTAGTATGTTTGCTGGTGGCTTAAAGCATAAGGTTCAAAAATTTAATATAAATGTTGTAGAAACTACTTCTAGTATGCTACTTTTTGCTGTAATAGGTTTATGTATACCAGCTGTTTTTACTCATACTTTAAATCAATCATTATTAAATACTCGTTATGAAGGTCTAACTTTAGTAGTTGCAATAATTATGTTCATATTGTATCTATGCAGTTTATTCTTTTCTTTTTTTACTCATAAAGATTTATATTCCGTGACATACGAAGAAGAAGGAAAAGCTAAATGGTCATTAAAAAAAGCTATTATCGTGTTAGTAGTAGCTACTATATTAATTGCCATTGAAAGTGAATTTTTAGTAAGTGGAGTTGAAGATATTACATCCAAATTAGGTTTAAGTGAATTTTTTGTAGGTATAATATTAATCCCTATTATAGGTAATGCGGCTGAGCATACTACAGCTATTACAATGGCATTAAAAGATAAGATGGATGTGGCTCTTGAGATAGCCCTAGGTTCTAGTTTACAAGTTATACTATTCGTTGCTCCTATACTTATATTTTTAAGTCTATTATTTACACCAATGAGCATAATTTTTAACCAATTTGAACTTGTTGCTTTAATAGTATCAGTTCTTATTGCAAACAAAGTTGCAGGAGATGGTCAATCAAATTGGCTTGAAGGTGCACAATTAATGGCTGTATACCTTATAATTGCTGCAGGTTTCTTTATTATATAATTAAAAACTGCAATAAAATTGGCATATTAAATAGCTTTTTTAGCTTATTTAATATGCCATCATTTTTTAATAATTATTTTTTTCTTCTGAATTAAAAACTTTGGATAGGTCTATACCTAACTCTCTACAAGCTTCTTCTAGGCTACAACCCATTTCATCTACATATTTGGCTACATACGAATTCAAATCAATTTGTGCATATGTGCATTCCATCCCTATTCCTCCTAACCTTTAATTATTATTACTTATATAAAACTATTATTAAACTATTTTATGTATGTCTTACAAATTTTTACACCGATATAACTTGTCCTATTATTATATATTATTTTTTCTTAAAATTCTATATTTTTTAATTTTTCTGTCAATTTATTTATATAAAAAAACAAGAAGCTAAAAATTAGCTTCTTGTTTTTAACTATGTAAATTTTACTCTTGAACTTGTTTCTTTTGCTGCAATCCCAACTAATATTCCTGTTGGAATAGCAGTTATAAATAATATTGGTAATATTGCAGCTAGTGCAACATTATTATATAAGAACGTAATAACTATTATTTGTCCTATATTATGAAATACAGCACTTATAATAGAAATTCCTATCATCGATTGCTTTGTGAACTTCTTCATAAAGATAATCGCTAAACTACTTAATAGTACTCCACCACTTGATATCCAAAAAGTACTTGTTAAGAATGTTCCTCTTAATAGAGATCCCAATAATACTCTCATAGAGTTAACTAAAATAAGTTCTTTTACATCAAAAAGTTCCATAGTTACTAAAGCAATAATATTTGCAAGTCCTAGCTTTGCTCCATATGGCAATGGTACTGCTATCATACTTTCAAATACCTGTAGCGCTATAGCCATAGATGTAAGCAATGCTAAGTAAATAAGTCGCTTAGTCTTACTCATCAAACTGGCCTTCCATTCCAACCATTACTTCATTAGGTAAGCATAGTATCGGTAAATATCCATCACTGTCTACCCAGCCCATAGCTGAACAAACATGGTTTGGACACTCTTCATCGGTAATTCTAAACTTACCATCCTTAACCTCTACTACAAGCTCTCCATAACTACCTTGAATAGTATATCTTCCATCCACTTTAGGATCTAGTCTTTCAACAACTGTATTGCCGTGTATAACTTCTATAGAAGGTCCTTTAGGTCTCATAAGTGTATATCCTATCCAAATTATAAGACTTATTCCTATGATTATAGTAATTAACTTTATGTCTTTTTTACTTAGCATAAACTTCACCCTTTGTTTTTTATTATACTATTTAGATTCTAAAGCAGATTTTACAGCATCAATAATTGCAGTTGATGTTACTGTAGCACCTGAAACTACTTCAACATCAGCTGAGTTAGCTTCTACTATTTTACCTGGAAGCTCTTCTATAGCTTTTGATCCGATTCCTTGAGTTTCGCTATCTCCTGTTGCAGTAACAGCTGTGATTTTATCTCCATCAACTGTAACTTCTACAGTAACTTCTCCACCGAAACCTTCAGCTTTTCCAGTTAACTTTTCTCCTGATTCTTTGCTTCCGCATCCTACTAATAATGTTGCTGCTAATAATGTAGCTGCTATAACTCTTAATTTCATAATCGAGTCCATCCCTTCCACTTATATTTACATTAATATTATTAATGTAAAGTTAATTTATTGTCAATGCTTTTTAATTAAAGAAAATTATGAATTTATTTTTAAATAAAATTCATAATCAACGCAGACAAGCTATAGCCTTATTTCCATTGTAAATCTCCACAAACCATTTAGCTATTTCTTACATTTATAGAATTAAATTAATAAATTTCACAAAAATCAGTAATTCAAATCGACATTATACAATAATTTTTTTACACGTATTACTTTAACATATTTTAATTTAACTTTCAAATATGTGTATAATTTGTTAATATTAATTTAAAACTGATAAAAGAGCTAACGTTTTCGCTAGCTCTTTTCTAATTAAACTAATGCTTTTCTAATAAAACTATTCTTTTCTAACTCAAATGGAACTTTAACTTTACATATCATTCCTGGATGTGGACATCCACCTATTTCCTCTCCAGCTTCATTAAACAATACATCAACTGTAAAAGATTCACCAGTAATTTCTGGTGATAATATTTCTACAATGTCACCTTTTACAAATTTATTTCTTTGTCTACACGTAGCTAATCCAGTTTCTTTATCATAGTCTAATACAAGCGCTACTACATCATACTCTCTTACGTGATTGTTTGTATCAAATATAAGCCCTTCTTCCATAGGTTCATTAAAGAAAAATCCAGTATGGTATCTTCTATGAGCTACCTTATACATTTCATCTAATAAATACTTTGGTAATTTATAGTTTTCAGGATCTTCAAAATATAAATCTATAGCTTTTCTATACGCATTTACAACTATAGCTACATAATATTCACTCTTATTTCTTCCTTCTATCTTTAATGATGATATCCCTGCCTTCATAAGCTCTGGAATATGCTCTATCATGCATAAATCCTTAGAGTTCATTATATATGTTCCATATTGATCCTCTTCTATAGGGAAGTATTCATTTGGTCTTTTTTCTTCAACTAATGAATATTTCCATCTACAGCTTTGTGCACATGCTCCTCTATTTGAATCTCTTCCAGCCATATAGCTTGAAAGTAAGCATCTTCCTGAATAAGAAATGCACATTGCCCCATGAACAAATACTTCTAGTTCTAAATCTTCAGGAATATTTTCACGTACTTCAATTATATCTTTTAAAGAGCATTCTCTTCCTAAAACTACTCTCTCTGCTCCCATCTTATGCCACATATTACATGCTTCATAATTTACAGTATTAGCTTGTGTACTTATATGTATAGGTAATTTAGTATATTTTTGAACAAGAGAGAATACTCCTAGGTCTGATACTAAAACTGCATCTATCCCTACTTCCTCCAGCTTCTTTAAATGCTCTGCAAGTTTTTCTAAATCTGAATTTCTTGGCATTATGTTAACAGTACAGTACATCTTCTTTCCATACTCTCTAGCTATCTTCACACCTTCTGCCATTTCCTCATAAGAGAAGTTTTGTGCAGCAGCTCTTAGTGAAAAAGATTGCCCTCCAAAATAAACTGCATCAGCACCATATTGAAATGCTATCTTTAATTTTTCTAAACTCCCAGCAGGAGCTAATAATTCAGGTTTCTTATACTTAGTCATCTTCTATCTTCCTCTGTTTTTAATATTTATGAATTTATTATTACTCATTTATTAATATTAAACAATAGTTTTTTAACCCTAAGTAAATTCTTTTCACCTTTGCGAAATAAATATTTCACTTAACACAGTTACTTTTCCTTATTCACATAGTGAATCTTTTCACCTAACATCCGGTTACTTTTCCCATTAGCTCCAGCTAACTATTAACTATCTCTCCTCCGTTTACGTGAATAGTTTGACCTGTTATATATGATGCATTTTCAGAAGCTAAAAATACATAAGCACCTGCACACTCTACCGGTTGCCCTGCTCTTCCCATAGCAACATTTTGACCAAAGGATGCTACTTCCGTCTTAGTAAATGATGCTGGTATAAGAGGAGTCCATATTGGTCCTGGTGCAACTTCATTTACTCTTATATTTTTCTTTGCTTTTGCTAGTTCTATGGCAAGTGATCTTGTAAGTGCAGTAATAGCTCCTTTTGTCATGGAATAATCAACAAGCTTTTCATTTCCCTTAAATGCTACCACTGAAGCTGTATTAATTATGCAAGATCCTGAAGTCATATGTTTTAATGACTCTCTTGTCATATAAAAAGTTCCATATATATTAGTTTTCATAGTTTTATCAAACTGCTCATCTGTTATATCTTTAAAATCTTTATCTTCATATTGAACTGCTGCGTTGTTAACTAATATATCAATTTTTCCATACTCTTTAATTGTTGTTTCTACAACATTTTTACAAAACTCTACCTCACTAATATCTCCAGAAATTATTGTACATCTCCTACCATTTTCCTCAACTAATTTCTTAGTTTCTTCAGCATCTCTATGCTCATTGAAATATACAATAACTATATCTGCACCTTGTTTTGCATAAGCTATTGAAACAGCTCTCCCTATTCCACTATCTCCACCTGTAATTATTGCTACTTTACCATTTAAAGTATCACCTTTTTTATTATAGCTAGGATGGTCAAATATAGGCCTTGGGTTCATTTCACACTCAAATCCTGGTTGATGTTTTTGCTCTTGCATAGGAAAAGATTTTGGAAATTCCATATCTATGCCTCCTTAATTTATTAATTGTCATAGATTAGTATTCCCAAAATCTTTATTGTAATTTATATTCACTTTTTAAGATGATGAACTTGCTGTAGCTGCTGATGCTGCTGCAGCTGAAGAAATTAAAACTGCTGTTTGCATAGCTATAGACACAGTTAATGCAATATTATTAGTATTAATTATAATATTTTCTTTTATGTTATTATCTAAAGTATCTAGATAATCAATTGAAACTAATGTTGCAGAAATCATATTTCTAAAATTACTTCCTAAAGCAAAGTTCCCAAATCCTTTTTCTTTCTTTAAATTCATACTTACATCTGCAATATTCATAGCAAAATCTTCTTTATTATCAGCTAAAAAAGTTATTATTCCAAGCATTGGTATAAAGTAATCTTTTAAAGGAACATTCTTCTCTTTCATAATTGAGTTCATTGCTAATACTTCGTCACACTTTTGTATTGAAGGTAAATTTATTAAAGACAAAATATGTGATAAGGATTGAATATTATTACTATAAGAAATCCTATTGTCCTTTAAATACTGATAGCTTTCTTCTATCTCATTAAAGGTTTCTTCTAAATTAGCTGAAGTTGTAGCTATTATTGCTGCATTTGCAATATCTTCTTGACCAGTTAAAAATCTATGATGCTTTTTCATATAGTCATATGCTACTCTAGTATTTCTTACTGAATCATCAACATTAACTCTATACCTTGCATTAAATATTACCTGTGCTGCCATAACTAAATATTCATTAGTAAAAAATTCATCCTTTAACTTATCATAAATAGATATAATTTCCTTTAAGCTATATTCCATATCATCTTCAAATGAAATTGTTATTGCAGTGGTTAACTTATTAATCCCTCTAAAATTTGAAAACATAGAAGTATTTTTCTTAATTATATCTAATGCCAAATTGATTCTATCTGTATCTACTCTTTGGTTTTTCATTGTACAAGTTAATGCACTACTCTTTATTTGAAATCCATACATTCCCCATGAACCTTTTACATCCTCTAAAGCTTTATTATTTTCTAAAAACAAATTAATTTTCTCATTCATAATTCTCACCCCATAATCTTCCTTTAATTTATTATAAGTTATTTTATAACTCTTTTCAAGATAATTTTTACCATTTGTTCAGATGTATATTTTTTTATATTTTCCTTAGCTTTTGTTATTCTTATATTCTTCTTATTCCACTTTTCAAAAATCCTTATATATATTTCTTTTTTTGTTTTTATATTGTTTTATTAGAGTAACAGAAGTGATACTACTACTCGTATCACTTCTGTTACTATTACTAGTATCACAACCGTTACTACTGGTATTTAATTTAGTTTCAATAGTATCACTTGAGTTACTACTACTCATATCACTTCTGTTACTATTACTAGTATCACTACCGTTACTACTGATATTTAATTTAATTTCAATAGTATCACTTGAGTTACTACTACTCGTATCACTTCTGTTACTATTACTAGTATCACTACCGTTACTACTGATATTTAATTTAATTTCAATAGTATCACTTAAGTTACTACTGATATTTAAAATCATATTACTTACCCTTATAAAACCATAATTACATTTAATAATAATTACACTTACTTTCATATTTAATTTCTTAATATATAATTACTTTAACACCCTATTGTTTGCTGAATATTTGTCTGATATTTGTTTAAAATTTATTTTATTTGTTTTATTTGCTTTATTTTATTATCTTCTTCGCACCATTATAAGTAGCTATAAAATATCCACCATATATAGATACAACAGCTATCATAGTATATAAAATATATTTAAGCATATTTGCATTTCCAAAGATAGAAACTATATCACCTGATACTTTTAAGCCAACTATAGAATGTACTATTGCAAGTGATAAAGGTACCATAAAGTAAATTCCTATTTGATAAAATAATGATCTTTTTATCATTTTATCATCTACCCCTATTTTCTTTAATAGTTCGTACCTATAACTATTATCTGCTGATTCACATAATTGCTGCAACGCAAGAACTGCTGCTGATGTAATTAAAAACACTATTCCTATATAAATAGCTAAGTATGATATCATTGCCCCTAATCCTATAGAGTTATCTCTTAATTCATTCTTAGTCATTCCATAAACAGGAACTTTCCCTACTCTATCAACTGATCTTAGATTATTATTTATAAAATTTTCTGCCTCTTCTTCACTGCAATTAAATTTAATATTTAAATTTGTCATTGAAACTTCTAATCCATTAACTAAGCTATCATTTACTACAAATGTACATAAATTATTTTTCATTGTTGAATTATACGTAGTTACTTCCATAACTTCATAGTTAGCAGGCTTTAATTCATTTCCATTTACAATTACATTTTTTCCTCTATCCATAGCTTCTTGAATATACTTTATTAAATCTGGTATATCTCCAAAAGCATAATATTCATTTTCTTCTAAAGCTATCTCTTCTTTACCTAACATTCTCATAACTGAATTAAAATCACTTAACTTTATTGCTTTGATTTTATCATCTACAAAAATAGGATAATTATTTTTATTTTTTTCCATAGCCTCTTGAGAAATAAACTTACTATAAGTAGTTTCTGTATTATAGTTTGTATATTGAGACCTTTCCTCTATTATAGGGTCAAGGCCACCATATTGTTCATTTATAACTCCTATTATATTATCTGTATCATAACTCCAAAAACTAGCATCAAACTGAGTTAAGTCATCTAAATCTTTATTCATTGCTTTAGTAATTCCAAGTCCTCCTGAAAATGTACATATAGCTACAAATAACATTAAACATATAAAACTCATAGAAATAAAAGTTGTATTAATCTTGCTGTTTATTTGTCTTAAAACAAACATATTTAAATCATTTAAATAATGCTTTTTGTTTGCTTGTAAAATTTTTAGTAAAAATCCTGATAATGAAAAGAAAAATAAAAATGTTCCTACAAATCCAAGTATTATTGGAACTATATTAAATACTACAGCTACCCCAGCTTTTAATACCATATAATAAGCAATTCCTATCATAGTGATACTAATTAAAAATACTACTACTGATATCCATATATTCTTTACTTTTAAATTTTCATTTTTTCTTGCTCCATTTAACAAATCTATTAATTGTACTTTTCTAACAGCATATGAGTTAAATATAAGTACAACTAAGTAAATAAGTCCAAAACATATAATAGTTCTAATAAATGCATCCTTTGAAAATATAAAAGTAAACTTTGTAATATCTGTTTTAAATAATTTTGCTGTAAAAACTGATATTCCTTGTGATAATAAAACTCCACATACCAAGCCTATACCTAAAGATATTACCCCTATTAACATAGTCTCAACAAATATTATTCTTGAAAGACTTTTATTTTCCATACCTAAAGTCATATATATTCCAAATTCTTTTTTTCTTCTTTTTATCAAATAATTATTTGCATAAACTATTAAAAATCCTAAAATAAAAGATATAAATACTGATGCTATACCTATTACAGAATTAGTAAGTTCAAAGGCATTAGCTTGTAGTCCACTTAACTCCATCATTACACCTTGTGATTTAATAGAATTAAATGTATAAAATATGCAAACACCAAATACTAATGTTAGAAAATATATTGTATAGTCCTTTAAGCTCTTTTTTATATTTTTAGCTGCTAATTTAAAATACATCTCTTTGGTCACCTCCAAGAAGAGTTACAACTTCAATTATCTTATTGAAAAACTCCTTTCTTGAATCATTTCCACGAATTAGCTCATTAAAGATTTTTCCGTCTTTTATAAATAGAATTCTACTAGCATAGCTAGCTGTAAAGGCATCATGAGTTACCATCATAATAGTTGCCCCTAATTCTTTATTTAAATGTTCTAGACTTTCAAGTAGCATCTTTGCTGACTTAGAATCTAATGCCCCTGTTGGTTCATCAGCAAGTACTATCTCAGGCTTTGTGATTATAGCTCTAGCAGATGCTACTCTTTGCTTTTGCCCTCCTGATATTTCATAAGGATATTTATTTAATATGTCTGAAATATTAAGCTTATCTGCAACTTCTTTAACTCTCTCATCTATTTCTCTATGATTTAACCTTTGAATAGTCAATGCTAATGCTATATTTTCATAAGCAGTTAATGTATCTAAAAGATTAAAGTCTTGAAATATAAAACCTAACCTTTCTCTTCTAAACTTAGCAATATTTTTAGAATTCAATTTTGTAATATCTTTATCAGCTATCTTTATATGACCACTAGTTACTTTATCTATGGTTGATATACAATTTAAAAGAGTTGTCTTCCCACTTCCTGAAGGCCCCATTACTCCTATAAATTCCCCATTTTCTACTGCAAAGCTTATATTATCAATGGCTTTAGTTATATTACCTCTTTTACCATAATACTTTTCTATATTTTCTACTTTTAAAACTTCTCTGTTCATCTTTACCTCCAACATATGATTTAGTCCATATATAAATCATATATCCTTAAAAAGCTTCTAACCATAGAACAATATAACACTAACCTTACATTTTTGTTATATAAGCAGATATTTCAAATTTTCAATTTGGAATATCTGCTTACTCCTATGTAACATAGTGTAATAGTAGTTTCCTTATTATTAACATTGATTTAGATATTTAAAAGATGCTGTATATGATTTAATTATAAAGTCATATATAACATCTTTTATTTAATATCTCTTAAAATTTCATCAAATTATTTATAGGAAAAATAATTGAAACCTTAGTTCCAACCAGTTCTTCTGATTCTAATTTAATCCCTAATCCAAGTTTAATACAAAGCTTTTTACATAAATATAAACCTATTCCTGTAGATTTGCCAAATATTCTTCCATTCTCTCCCGTATATCCTTTTTCAAAAACCTTAACTCTATCTTTTTCATTAATTCCAATCCCATTGTCACATATATTTAATATTACATCCTCATTAAATTTCTCACAATAAACCTTAAGCTCACTCTCTTTTTTATTCATATATTTAATAGAATTGCTAATTATCTGATTTAATATAAACTCTATCCATTTGCTATCACAATAAACTTTTTTATCTACATCATAAATATTTATTTTTATTCGTTTAGCAATTAATGTATTAGCATTTTTTCTTATAACATTATTTATAGAATCACTTAAATTAATCTCTTTAATAATATAATCCTTTTCCAAAACATTACTTCTTGTATAATAAAGAGATTGTTCTATATAATCCTCAACCCTTCCTAGCTCTTCTCCGATACTTCGAGTTATTTTTGAATCATTGTTTTCAATAAGTAATTTACAGGTCGCTATAGGCGTTTTTATCTCATGAACCCACATTTCTATATACTCTCTATATTCATCAATACTTAGCTTATATTTAGATATTTCATCATTCATAGATTTATTAGCTTGATCTATTATATTATGAATAAGTTTACCTTCAAGAAAATCACTTTCAGCAACTACCTCAGAAAGTAAATATTTTTTATCTAAGGATTGTAAATCTTTTTCTATTTCATCATAATATCTTTTCTTCCTAAAAAATTCATAAAAATGGAATATCAATATACCAATTAAATTGATAATAAAAATAAATACTATAGCATACATATCTACCTTAAGAGATATTAAAAGCACTGCCGTAAAAATAAGAATTACTATATTTAAAGCAATAAATAATATTCTCTCCTTAAAAAAATCTACTATATTCATATCAATATATACCCTTGCCCTCTCTTAGTTTGTAAATATCCTTCTGCTCCTATTTCTTCTAACTTCTTTCTTAATCTATTTATATTTACAGTAAGAGTATTATCATCTACAAACTCATTAGACTGCCAAAGGCTTTTCATTATATCATCTCTTGAAACTATTTTTTCTTTATTTTTAATAAGAGTATATAGTATCCTACTTTCATTTTTAGTTAACTCAATTGTGCTACCTTCATATTCAGCTTCACTTGTAGATAAGTTATATTTTAAATTTTTAAATTGATAAACTTCACTTTCATTTTTGCTATAACTACGTCTTAAAAGTGATGATATCCTTGCTAAAAGTATCTGAGTGTTATAAGGTTTTGTTACAAAATCATCTGCCCCTAGATTCATACTCATAAGCTCATCTATCTCACTATCTCTACTTGTAACAACTATAATAGGAAGGTTAGATTTTTTTCTTATCTCCCTACAAATATAATATCCATCATAATAAGGAAGATTTATATCTAAAAGCACTAAACTAGGAATAGCTTTTAAAATATCTTCCACAATATTTTTAAAATCATTAGAAAACTCCGTTTCATATCCATATCTATTTAACAAAGTAATTAATTCTTCTCTTATTTTATCTTCGTCTTCAACTATAAAAATTTTATTACTCATTTATTCCTCCAAAAAATTATTTATTATTAATTATTCTCTCTAATCTACCTACGTAAACTTATGCTAAATCACAATCATTAAATTCTAGACAATAATAAAACTCCACTTCAGCTTATTACCATATTATTGTAAAGTATTATATTTGTCTATAACACTACTATATAGATATCTATATTTAATATATAATAATTTATATATTAAATTAGGAGGTATAACTATGAACTTTAAAGATAAAGTATGTGTAATAACTGGCGGTGCTAATGGAATTGGTAGATGTATCGTAGAAGAATTCATAAAAGCTGGTACAAAAGTTGCTATTATTGATACTGATAAAATTTCTGGAAATAATCTTATAAAAAAATTCGGTGAAGAAAATCTCTTCTTCTATTATGGAGATATAACAGAAGAAAATACTCTTAATGATTTCGTTAATAAGACTATTGAAAAATTTAAAAATATAGATTACTTAATAAACAATGCTTGCATAAGTAGAAAAGGTATTTTATCAGACTGCTCCTTTAATGATTTTAACTATGTTTTAAAACTAGGAGTAACTGCACCTTACATGCTAAGTAAATTATTTTTAAACTACTTTAATCCTAAAGCTTCTATAGTTAATATTTCTTCTACAAGAGCTTACATGTCTCAAGCAGATACAGAAAGCTATACTGCAGCAAAAGGTGGGATAAGTGCATTAACTCATGGCCTTAGTATAAGTTTAGCTGGAAAAGTTAGAGTAAATTCTATAAGTCCAGGATGGATTGATACAGGTGCATATCAACATAGTGAAAATTATAAACCACAATATTCTATCGGAGATACTTCACAGCATCCATCAGGACGTGTTGGTGAACCTCTAGATATAGCTAATATGGTTTTATTCCTTTGCAGTGATAAGGCCGGTTTTATTACAGGCGAAAATATAACTATCGACGGTGGTATGACTAAGCAAATGATATACCATGATGATTGTGGTTGGACATATATAAAATAATTCTTTAATAATTAAAACCTAGTGATTATACAAAATTTAAAATCTTATAATCACTAGGCTTTTATTTAATTTCCTTTTATTCTTCTAAACCTTCAATTATGGCTTTTATTTGTAAATTAATTAAAAGCATCTTTTCTTTATTTACCTTGCATACTTTTCTATCATAAGTATATAGACCATTAATTTCATCTTCGACATCACTTACCTGAGTATAAACACAACCGCTTAAGCCGTCTTTTATAGCTGGTATAATCATCTTTTCATACATATTTATAATGCTATCACTTAATTCTTCACTATTCTCACAGCTTCCATATCCATAAGTATTGTATTTACTATAAACATGTCCAGGTACACAATAAGAATATCCTCCACATTCAGATACAAATAAAGGTCTCTTTGTTTTTGGTAATTTTATAGTTTTAAAGTAAATATGAAGACTATCTACATCACTCTTTTCCTGTGCGAACCATCCTGAAGTAGAATCTATAAACCTAGTAGTATCTTCTCCTTTAACTATATCATATAGCTTATCGCTATCAAATTGACCCCACCCCTCATTAAATATAGTATATCCAATTATACATGGGTGATTATATAGATGTTTTATAGTGTCTTTACTATGTTTTATAAATATCTCTCTTCCCTCTTTTGTACCTCTTCCCTTATCATCTCTCTTTACAAATCCTAAACTTGGCAGCGCTGTATCTCTTATAAAAGAGTATCCTCCATTGTTAACCATATCTTGCACTACTAACATTCCATGCTTGTCACAATAATAGTAAAAGCACTCTGGCTCAATCTTAATATGTTTCCTTAACATATTAAAACCTAATTCCTTCATTTTTAATATATCATTTTCAAAGCCTTTTTCTGACGGTGGTAAAAAAATACCATCACAATAATATCCTTGGTCAAGCACACCATGTAAAAATACTGGTTTTTCATTTACACAAATTCGTTCACTTCCATTTACATTTCTAATCGATACTGTTCTTAATGCAAAATAGGATTCTACTAAATCATTCCCAGCCCTTATATTAAACCTGTACAAGTATGGATTGTCTACGGTCCATAAAATAGGATTATATTTATTATTACTTGGCAATACAATATTATCTAAATCTATCCTAACTTTTCTGTCTTTAGATTTTAATATATGTGTATATCCATCAAGAAAAACATTTATCTCATATTCATCTGCATTTGTATCTACTTCGAGATTTACTCCTGTCATATCAGGTATTATCTTTATATTTTTTATATAATTCTTAGGAACACTTTCAATCCATACGCTTTGCCATATTCCACTGACGGGGGTATACCACATACCTTCTCTTTTCTTGCATTGCTTTCCATATGGATATTTTTTTGATAATGTATCTATAGCTTTTACAACTAATTTATTTTCTTCATTTTCATTTAAAGCTTCAGTAACATCTATTGCAAATGGTAGGTATCCCCCTTCATGAGTGGCTAGCTTTTTACCATTCATCCATACTTCTACAACCTGATCTACAGCTCCAAAATTTAATAATACTTTATCCTTTTTAAAGCTGCTTGGCAGTTTAAAGTATTTTACATATGTTAACTCACCTTTATATATTCCTCTATATCCTGATAAATCTGATTCTGGTGGAAATGGTACTTCAATATCTTCACCATTTAATTTCCAAAGTCCATTTAATGAAAAATAAGAATCTCTCTTCATTTGTGGTCGTGGATATTCACTCCATCCAATTTTTTCTTCACTTTTAAGTTTCCAATGCCCTTCTCTCATCAATTTAAAAATTCTATATAATACTAAAAATAAAATTATAGCTACAATAAAAGCTGCTAAATAAATTCTGTTATCTGGTATAAAAGACTCCGTTCCATCATTATTTATTATTACATTTGCATTATGCAACACCATAGCCCCAATTGCAGGGCCTATTATTCCCGGAATAAGTACTTGTCCAAAAATACGTAAACCTTGAAATAAACCTGCCTTATCTTCTGGAATATTATCTTTTATCATTGCTCCAAAGCATGCCATTCCAGTTAAATATCCAGTCATCATTAATAAAGATCCAATAAAAACTAAAGTTGTGGCTTTAGTAAAAAATAATATTACATACCCTATCATTAAAATTGATATTGATGGCATTACTGACTTTTTAAACCCAATTTTATCGTAAACCTTTCCATAAAAAGCTGTAATTATAGCTGCTATTATAATTGCAGGAGCCATTATCATAACGTAATTATCCATACCAAGAGCTTTTTCATAATATAAAATTAGATATGGCATAAAAATATTTATAGAAATTCCAAAGATAGCAAATGCTCCAACTATTGAATATAACAGAACATTCTCCTTTATAACTGATAATCTAAAACTATAAATCACATTAGCCCAATAATTGTTAGTATCTTCTGACTTTATAGTAACATCCTTTATTAATATAAAACCTAATAAACCTATTATTGTAACACTAACACCTATTATTAAATATATTGTTGTCCAACTAGACGGTATATCTAAGTCAAATGCCATAAATCCATCAAAAACAACTAATATAGATATAAGTGGCATCATAGAATTAATTCCTTCTATTTTCCCTCTATTACTATCATCTCCAGAATCAATAAGCCATGCATTAAAACAAGCATCATTAGCTGATGATCCGAAGAAAGTCATAATACAATCTAATACTATAACTAATAAAATTCCTAAAGATGCCGCAGCAGTAGTACTTCCTACCATAGGTGTTAATATATCCATTCTAATAAATGCAAATGCAAGAATTGATATTCCCCACATAAGATACCCAGTACAAATAAATATCTTTCGTTTTCCAATCTTATCTGATAAAGCTCCAATAAATAGAGTTGTTATAGTTGCAGCCACTGCACTAGCTCCAACCATAAGCGAAATATCTGCTGCTGATGCATTAAACATCTTATAAATAAAAACATTTAAATACATATTTTCTACTACCCAAGCAATTTGTCCCATGAGACTAAAAATCACAAGAGTTATCCAAAATTTATTTCCTAATTTATTTTTCATAAAGTCCCCCTTTATCCTATTTACGATCTGTTAAGTTATATGAACATTGCTCTTCTCAACCCAAGGAAATACAATAGGTTTGCAAGACTAAATAATACCCCCTTCGAAAAGGAGAGAAGAACAATGAGCAAAACTAATATAAAATGCCCACGCTGTAATTCTGATAAACTATACAAGTTTGGTATGAATAAGCAGGCTAAACAAAAGTATCAATGTAAGCAGTGT
>NZ_JACOOP010000065.1:0-17189 GCF_014287725.1 Clostridium sp. NSJ-49
AGAAATGGTATATTATTGCATGAAAAGAAAATAGCGTAAAGGTATATTTTTACAGAGAATAGGAGATTTATAACCTCCTATTTGTCGTGTCAAAAAACTTGTTCATTTAGAAATAATTTCATATAAATATATGAATAAAAAATAAAAAGACCGTCTACTGAAATGATTTTAAAAATCATTTCAGAGACAGCCCCTTTTTTTATTTGAATTCCGAGTATATTTAAATAAAATTATTTTTTCAATTATATAAAGCATAAAATTTGTAAAATAGATAGTTAATAACTAGAAAATAGTAACAATTAGTAGATATTTAGGTATACAATGTAGTAAATAATGTTTGAAAAACAATAAATATATAACAAGGAGAAAGATAGTGGGATCAGATAAAAATAGGATACAAGAATCTAAAGGTTACGGAAGTGAATGTGATGAAGAATACTATATGAAAGAGTGTTATCATCAAGACTATGATTGTAAATGTGATGATAAAGAATATGATAGAGACTGCTATGATTATGATAAGAAGTATGACCATAAGGAATATGATAAGAAGTGCGATGATCATGATTATGACAAAAAGTGCGAACATGATTACGATGATAGAAAGTGTGAACACCATGACTATGATAAAAAGCATGATGTAAAAGTAATTCAAACAAAAGTAATAAAAGGAACAGGTTGTAAGGACTTCTTTTTAGAAGCTGATTTTGATTTTCCACAAGGAACACCATTGTATTTAATTGAATCTATAGACACCTGGGTAGATGTATATGATACTAAAGTAATTTGTGAAGATAAGGTTATATTTAATGCATGGGTATATAAAAATATTATTTATAAGGTTGTAAGCGGAAGTCCGGTACAAGATTATGGAGTAACTGTAACAGGAGGCGTAGATCATATTACTAAAGCCATTCCATTAGCAGGATGTATTAATATAGATACAAAAAAATGTGGAAAGCTTGATCCATGTAGAGATTTTGCGGAAGTAATAAAAGCTAAAGTTATAGGACATGTAGAAGATAAGCTAGAGAAAGTAGAAATTAAGCAAGGTAATGGTGAATCATTTAACCCACCAGTATTTGTTTATGGAAGTCTTCATGAAAAAATGTGTGTAAGAATTGATTTAAAGGTTGTAAGATGGGAACACGTATCTGTTGAAATTGAAGATAAATGTTAGTACCATTTAATAAGGGGGGAATTGATTATTCCCCCCTTGAATTATATATAAATATTCACAGTTCTTGTAACTAAAACAGTAACTTGTACGATAAATTGTCCTTTAAACTCATTATAAATAGTTTCATTATCAATAGTAGTAGGACTACTTAAGTTATGAACTTCAGATACATAAATGTTGCTTACTTTACAGTCATCAGAGTCTTTAATTTTATCATTATAATCTGTAACTAAGTCGATACATAGTGAAAATGGGATTGATAAGTGAATATATTGAATAGTTCCATTAATAGCATCCATATCTAATGAAAGATAAGTTTTATAATTAATATCTATATAAACAAATCCATTGGCAAAGGCTTTTTCACCACTTATGTCTATTTTAGTAATATCAGCTTTAGCCATTACTTTAGTAATCTTCCAAATTGGTTTTATTGGATCTGATAAATCTATGATTTTTTCTAAGAAAAGTTCAGAATGACCTTTTCCTAAAATAACGTCTGTTTCTATTAATTTTCTCATAGAAAGCTTACTTATATTATGATAAAGATTAATAGATGATGATGGATGGTCTTCAGCATTATTATTTATAATTAATGGATTACCTTTAGGTACAAATATATTATTATCTAAATAGTTATGGTTATTTGATGGAGATGAAGTTATGTTTAAGCATTTATCATAGTTTAAAGATGAATTATCACTGTTTAAATTTATATTATTATTATTATTATTATTATTAGCACTTGAGTAATCATTAGCGATATTAGAATTAATATCATTATAATTGAAAAGATGGTTATCATTATATGTTGCTATTGAAATAGATAGAAATAATGTTACTTCACATAAGTTAACGTCTAAGAAAAGAGGACAAGGAAATTTTTTAAGAGAGTATATTGGAAGCGGCCTAGACAATAAATTTATTTTAGTATTTAAGGAGTTAACTAAACCTAATTTAGAAATATTACAATATAATGGTTTATGGAAAAATACTTTCTTATATTTAATTAATTGTTTACTAGTATAGTGGCTATATATTATATTTTTATAATTTATAACTATATCATAATTCCCATAGACTAAAATATTATTTTTAGATATAATTTTTGAAAATATCTTTAAGTTAGTGATTTTAATGCCATTAATAATTGAGTATTTAGTATATTTAAAACTATTAACATCATATATCTTAAATTTAATTTCTTTTAAAGAACTTTCAGACAAAAGGTGTACCTCCAATGGAAGGATTAGTATTAATACTAGTTTATGATTTTAAATGTTAAGAGTTACAATTTAGAAAATTTAATAGATATTATATAGATAGAGTACAACTTATTATTAAATAAAGTTTCTGTAGAAATTGTTAAATAAAAAAGCTTGTTTTATATAATACTAATGTTATACAAAAGACAAAATAGTATAACTGGAGGTTAAGTTATGGAAGAGCGCATTAATAATCAAGAAGAGCATAACAATAAAAAGAAGAAGAGCATTGTACACTCCGAAGCATTTCCAGGAATTCTTTTAGTTATTGCAACGGTATTAGCTTTAATTTTAGCAAATACTCCATTAGATAAATATTATGAATACATTTTAAAGGATATAGGCTTTGGTGAGTTTAATCTTCATGTATTGATTAATGATTTTCTAATGGCGATATTCTTCTTAGTTGTAGGTTG
Organism: Clostridium sp. NSJ-49; assembly: GCF_014287725.1. Classification (NCBI taxonomy): domain Bacteria; kingdom Bacillati; phylum Bacillota; class Clostridia; order Eubacteriales; family Clostridiaceae; genus Clostridium; species Clostridium sp. NSJ-49. The sequence continues at coordinate 2,862 of NZ_JACOOP010000065.1, forward strand.
CGAGATTAAGAGAGAGGCTGTATTTGGAAAGTTATCAAATATAAAAGCGGCATCTTTTCCTATTATTGCAGCTATAGGAGGAATGGTTGCACCGGCTATAATATTTACTTTATTTAATTATAATAGTGGATTTGAAATTGGTGCAGGAATACCATTATCTACAGATATAGCTTTTGCTATAGGTATCTTTACAATTTTAAGTAAGAGGTTGAATCCATCATTAAAAGTATTTTTACTTACTTTAGCAGTTGTAGATGACCTGCTTTCTATAGTTATTATAGGTATATTTTACTCTTCAAAGTTTAATATAACAGCAATTATTGCAGCTATAGTTCTTATAGTAATATTATTTTTAATAAAGACTTTAAATAAGAAAAATAGACTTTGGCCATATATGATAGTAGGTTTTTGTTTATGGCTAGCAACATACTTTAGTGGAATACATGCAACTATAGCAGGAGTTATCCTAGCTTTAAGCTTACCATTAACTAAAGATGGTAATAAATCAAATGATTTAAGTCTTAGAGTACAGCATGGACTTGAACCTTTAACAAATTACTTTATATTACCTTTATTTGCATTTGCTAATACAGGTGTAAATTTAAGCGGTTCAATAAACCTATTTAAGGAATATCCTCTTATGACAGGCATAGTTTTAGGATTAGTTATAGGAAAGCCTATTGGTATTATGACATTTACATATATAGCAAGTTTGTTTGGAATAACTAAAAAACCAAACAATGCTAGCTGGTTTGATGTATTTGCGGTCTCTGTTCTTGCAGGTATAGGATTCACAATGTCTATATTTGTGTCAGAGCTTGCTTTTAAAGGATCTTTAGAAGAGTTAAATGCATCAAAGGTATCTATTTTATCAGCATCTGTTATATCTATAATCTTTGCTTTTATAGTATCGCTTTTTAATAAGAAAAAGGTAAAATAGACTATATTAAATAATAATTATTATTGATTAACTTATCAAATGAATATATAATGTATTTAAATAAGATAGTTGAGAGGAGTTGGGGATACTTGACTAAACCAATTAAGAAAAAAGATTTGATAATCATTGGTGGTGGACCCGCAGGATTAACAGCGGCTATTTATGCAGCAAGAGCTAATTTGGATATGCTGCTTTTAGAAGATAAAATCCTAGGAGGACAGGTGCGTAACAGCTATACTATAGAAAATTATCCAGGGTTTAAGAAGATAAGTGGAGCTGAACTTGCAGATTTCATGCAAAGCCAAGCAGAAGAAGTAGGCGCTGTTATAGACGAGTTTGATGTAATTGAAAGAGTTGACTTTAGTGGAGAAGATAAAATAATTGAAACTGGAGATTATATTTATCATGCTGATGCAGTAATTATAGCTACAGGAGCAAATCCAAAGAAGCTACCTATTCCTAATGAGAAAAAATTTGAAGGCAAAGGCGTGCATTATTGTGCTGTATGTGATGGCGCAATGTATAAGGATAAAGTTGTAGCTGTAGTTGGTGGAGGAAATGCTGCTTTAGAAGAGGCAACATTCTTAAGCAGATTCGCTGAAAAAGTATATATTATAAGAAGATACGATTACTTTAAAGGTGAAAAAGCTACTCTTGATGATGTTATGAACAACCATAAGATAGAAGTATTATTTAATGAAGACTTAGTTAATGTAGAAGGTAGCAATTTTGTTGAAAAAGCTATAATAAGAAATACTAAGGATAATACAGAAAGAGAAATAGCGCTTGAGGCTGTATTTGGATATATAGGAACTGAACCTAAGACAGATTTAGTTAGAGATTTTATTAAGATGACTAGAACTGGATATATTGTTACAGATGAGAGTATGATGACTAATATCAAAGGTGTATTTGCTGCAGGCGATGTAAGAGAAAAAGAATTCAGACAAATAACTACTGCAGTAGCTGATGGAACAATAGCTGCATTAGCGGCAGAAAAGTATATAGTAGATAAGAGGAGAGAAAAATAATGATAAAAATATATTCAACATCATGGTGCCCATCTTGTGTAAAGGCAAAGAGATTCTTTGAGATGAAGGGTTGGGAGTACGAAGAAATAAATGTTGCTGATAAACATGAAGATAGAGAAGAAGTAATGAGAGTTTCAGGACAAAGAACAGTTCCAGTTATAGATATTGATGGAGAAATAATTGTAGGTTTCGATAAGAAAAAGATTGAAGAAGCAATGGAATAATAATCTTTGCTGAATGAAAAGATAAGGGATTTAGTCAGATTTATAAATCTGACTAAATCTTTTTTTCTTTAGGAAATTATATATTTAGAGATATAATATACGGAATAATTTTAATATTAGGTGAGTTAAATTATAGACTAATAAAAATAGGAATTTTTAATAGAATTTAATAAAGATAATAGTTTGTAAAATAAGTATGGTAGTTACTTGATATATAGAAGACACTTTATAAGAGATTTAAGGAAAGGCTAGTTTATGGAGATAATAAAAGTTAATTAGAAAGGGTTTAAAGTTATTAATTTATTAGGTAAAGGAAAAGGTGGGTATTCATATTTAGTAACTGATGATAAAGAAAAATATGTTGTAAAACAAATTCATCATGAGCCTTGTGAATATTATCAATTTGGAAATAAAATAGAAATAGAGTTAATTGATTATTATAACAAAAATAAATGATAATACTTAGTACAATTTTTTTTACTGAGATTGTACTTTTTCTATGTAAAAATTAATAATTATATAGGAACATTACATACAAAAAGTTAATAAGAAAATAAGATTATAAGTTTAATTAAAAAGAGCATCTAAAAAGAGAGATGCTCTTTTTTTATGTGAATTATATTTAAGTAAGTATATCGTTAATCAGTAGCTAGAGTATCATAAGTCTTCCAAAGCTGATAGCCATTTTTGCCTTCAAGCTTTACGTATATAGTGTCTGTGTCATCTTTATTATAGTAAGCTGTTGTTGAATTTGTGAATTTATATATGTCGCTTTCACCTATAAGCTTTTCACTGTTTCCACTGAAAAAAGAGATTCTAGCCTTTTTATAACCGTCAGGTAGAGCAGTTTCAACTTCTTTATAATCAAAGTAATAAGGAGTATTCTTAACTATTACTAACGGCATTAAAACTCCATCATCAGTTAATAGAGGCTTATAAGTACTATTATAAGCTGCAAGGAACTTTTGACCTTCTGAGTCAACCATAAGAGCATCACCACTTTTAGTATATTCCTGCAATGTAGCACCTTTCTCTAGATATTCATCAATAGGATATTTATTAGGGATATTATCTTGATTAACTTCTGTAGTACCACAAGAAACCAATGATGATACTGATATTCCTAATATGCAGATTATTAAAAATTTCTTCATACCTTTTCCATCCCCTTTATTATTGTGAACAAATATATTTATCTTAATATGATTATATGAGAGTTATTTAGTAAATATCTTTGTTAAATTTTAAAAACTAATTATATGATGAAAAGTTTTAGGAGATATTACTTTACTCTTAAAAATAGAAAAAATAGCATATGTATGTAATTAAATGGTATAATTAACAAAGTTATTAAAATAATTAGCTGAAGGGGGCAAAGGCTATGAATGAAAAAACATTAACTAAAAATAAACTATGGACAAGGGATTTCACCATTATTACTATTGGATCAATTATATCAATGCTAGGGAATGCAGTATCAGGATTTGCTATTGGTTTAGTAGTTCTTGACTACACAAATTCTACTTTCTTATACGCATTATTTATGGTTGTATATAATCTACCTAAAATTGTAGTACCGTTATTTGCAGGACCATATTTAGATAGATTTTCCAGGAAAAAGGTGATTTATACTTTAGATTTTTTATCTGCAGCAATTTATACGGGAATATTTTTCTTTATTAATAGTGGTAATTTCAGCTATGGAATATTAATAATTGTAAGTCTTTTTATAGGTTTAATAGATGGAATTTATATGGTGGCTTATGACAGTTTTTATCCTAATTTAATTTCTGAAGGAAATTTCTCAAAGGCATATTCTATTTCAAGTATGATTTATCCATTATCAGCATTTATGGTTCCAGTTGCGTCATTTATATATAATTCTATGGGTACAGCAGCATACCTTTTCTTATTTAATGCTATATCATTTTTTATTGCAGCATGCTTTGAGGCTACTATCAAATATAAAGAAACTCATATGTCAAAAGAAGAGCAAAAAGGCTTCGATTTTAAAGGATATAGGGATGACTTTAAGGAAGGTTTATCTTATATATGGGCCGAAAAAGGGCTTCTTGTTATAACTGTCTATTTCTGTTTAACAATGTTTGCAGGCAATGCAACACAAACAGTTTTATTACCTTTCTTTAAGAATAACCCTCAGTTGTTTACAAAAAGTACTATAGATGTTGTTACTTTATTTACTTTTGTAACAGGTTGTGGGGTAATAGGTAGGCTTATTGGAGGAATGATACATTATAAGTTTAAATATCCTACAAGTAAAAAGTTTATGATAGCTATTACAGTATATATGTCTATTTCTATAATCGAAGCAATTCAGTTATTCTTACCAGTAAAGATTATGATGTTATGTTTCTTTATAACTGGAATAATGGGAGTTACTTCATATAATATAAGAATTTCAGCAACACAAAGTTATGTTCGAGATGACAAGAGAGGAAGATTTAATGGAATATTTAATATGATATGTGCAGCTGGAGGAATATTAGGACAACTTTTAGGTGGAGGAATGGCAGAGTTTATTAGTGAAAGATCTGTAACTGTAATTTTTTCTATATTCAACATATTTGCAGTAATTTTTGTAATGTATAGAGGAAGAGAGTACGTTAAGAAGATATATAATCGTAAGGTATAAGATAGTAATATCACTGATGTAGTGGTCAAAAGGTGTTTTTATGGGATAAGTAAAGAGGGGATAGAAGATGAGATTAATAGATAATATATATATAGCAGAAATGATATTAATGCTTAGCAGCACTGTGATTAATGTTTTATTTCTGGCAGGTTTTATATCAGATGCATACGTTCAATATGGATTTATCTTAGTAATTTTATGCGGGATAGGAATAAACTATTTACTTATGAAAGAGAAAAATAATAAGAAAGAGAAGGTAGTTAAGCTAAGGACTAAGAAAAATATTTTATCAATTATTATTGTAGTAGTAATTTGTTTAAGTTGGATAACAACTTATTATTTAGCAATATTTAATAGGTGATTATAGTTGAATTTAAATCTTAATTAATAATTAAGATTATGTAATTTTACTATTATAAATTGGAAAATTAATATATAATAGTTAAGGGGTTAATTAGATATTTCTTATTTGGAGGTAATTAAATGGAATTTTTAGAAATTATAAAAGCCATAATACTAGGAATTGTAGAAGGTATTACAGAATGGCTACCTGTTAGTAGTACAGGACATATGATATTAGTAGATGAGTTTTTAAAACTAAATGTATCACCAGAGTTTATGGAGATGTTTTTAGTAGTTATCCAGCTTGGTGCTATTATGGCAGTTGTTATTTTATATTGGAAGAAGATTTTCCCGTTTACATTTGATAAAAAGGGGATGCATATAGAAAAAGAAACTTTCTCTATGTGGTTTAAAATAATAGTTGCTTGTTTACCAGCTGCAGTAGTTGGACTTTTATTTGATGACTACCTTAATGCATTATTCTATAATCCAACAACAGTTGCAATAATGTTAATTTTATTTGGTATTTTATTTATAGTTGTTGAAAACTATAATAAAGGTAAGAGACCAACAATTAACAGTTTAGCAGATATTACGTATACTACAGCTATAATTATTGGAATATGGCAACTTATAGCGGCAGTATTTCCAGGAACTTCACGTTCAGGAGCAACTATAGTAGGAGCATTATTAATTGGGGTATCTAGAACTGTAGCAGCTGAATTTACATTCTTCCTTGCTATACCAGTTATGTTTGGTGCAAGTGCATTAAAGCTACTTAAGTTTGGATTTAGCTTCACAGGAAATGAACTTATGTTATTAGTTGTAGGGTTAGTTGTTGCTTTTGTAGTATCAGTATTAGCAATTAAATTCTTAATGACATATATCAAGAAGCATGATTTTAAAGTATTTGGATGGTATAGAATCGTACTTGGTATAATAGTTCTTGCATATTTCTACATAATTAAATAATTGTATTTAAAGGATTGTCTATTAGTGACAATCCTTTTTTTATAGAGATTTTTAGATAGTTTCAAAAATATTCATATAAAGCTTGGATTATATTAGATATAATTATAGAGAGATTTAATTAAAAGGTAGAATATTGTATAGTAATTTACACTGTATTTTTGTATTGGCGGTGTATAAACAATTTTAGACTACTTTAAGGAGAGGGAAGTATAGATATGGTAGAATTTTTAAGGGCTAGTGAGAAAGATTTAGACAAGCTTTATAAGGTTATAAGGAATGCTTTTGATGAAGATAAGAAAAAGTACGGCAGTGGACCTGAATATTATGAAGATAAAAACAAGCTGAAATATTATTTAAGTAATCTAATATCTTACAAAGCTATTATTGATAATGAGATAATAGGGGGAATGATTATATTTAATCTAGGTGGAGGACGATATAGACTTGGAGCTATTTTTATTGATACAGAGCATCAAAATAAGGGGATAGGCACAAAGGCAATAGAGTTTTTAGAGAAAATTCATAAGGATGCAGAAGTATGGGAATTAGATACTCCCTATAAAAATTATAGAGATCAGCATTTTTATGAAAAATTAGGTTATAAAAAGGTAGCAGAAACAGTTGCTGAGAAAAATGGTTTTTACCTTTTTATATATGAAAAGATAATTCATAGAAGTGTATTTAAGTGAAAAGCTAAAGCTTAACCTAAATGGCACGGGTTATTTAGTGATTTAGATAAAAGAGTTCATTAAAAAAATAGGCTGTATCTAAAATTGCACAGCCTATTTTTATTGCTTATTATTTAGAAAAGTTATCTATGAAAGAAATCATATTCTATTATGGAAAACTTATTTCTTTTGAGAAAAGAAATAAAATTACTAGTTAAGATAATTTACAAATTCCTTATGAAGGTCACCTTTAAGGTTGAATTCTAGCTCTTTAAGAACTGTATTTATAGCTTTTAGAGTTATATAAAGCTTTTCTTCATAGCAATTTTCACCCATATGACCTATTCTAAAGATTTTATCTTGTAAGAAGTCAAATCCTCCAGCAATTATAATGTTATGTTCAGAATATAATTTATTAAATAAATCTTTATAGTTAATTCCTTCAGGAACTAATACTGTAGAAACTGTATTAGAGTGACAGTCTTTAGATAATAATTCTAAGCCACATTCTTTAACAGCATATCTACAAGCTTCAGCATAACGTTTATGTCTTTGAAGTACATCTTTATCTCCTAGGAAATTATCTAGTGCTTTATCAAAGGCATAAATATCGCTTATAGGTTGAGTATATGGAAACCATTTATTTTCATACCAATCATTCCAAATTGTAAGGTTAGCATAGAAACTTCTTATAGGTGTTTCACGGCTATTCATAGCCTCTATAGCATCTTCGCTAATGCTTAGGAAAGTTAATCCAGGAGGAGCTGAAAGACATTTTTGAGAGCCTCCTAGAGCTATATCGATATTCCATTCATCAACTTGTATTTCTTCTCCGCCGATACTTGAAACTGAATCAACTATTGATAATATATTATATTTCTTTAATAGAGGACAGATATCTTTTATTGGATTTGTTATACCAGATGGAGTCTCACAGTGAACTACAGTTGCAACTTTAAAGTCATGATTTTCTTTTAAGAATTCTTCTAATTTTCCTATGTCTATTCCACGATCTCTTTCACCACTGAAAAATGTTACTTTTCCACCATACATTTCTGCAAAATCTTTAAAACCATATCCAAAGATACCATTTTCAATACAAAGGACTTTATCACCTTCTTCTATTAGTGAAGCACAAGCAGCTTCAAGGCCAAGTATTCCTTCACCATCTAAGATTAGAACTTGGTTTTTTGTATGCATTATATTTTGAAGTTTTTCACAGGTGTTTTTATAAAAATCATAAAATTCAATATCTAAGTCAGGATTTGTTATCGGTTTTCCCATAGCTTCTCTGACATTTTCTCTTATAAACGTTGGTCCTGGTGTCATTATTAATTTATCCATAGCTTTTAACCTCCCTAAATCTCTGTTTTGATATGTCTTACTTTAAATCCAGCTTTAAGAGCGACTGAAACTGGCACTGCAATTACTGTTCCTACGATACATTGCATTGTATTGCCCCATATTGATTGAAGAGGAACTATCCAGTTACCATATAAGATTCCTTCAGTTATATAGTAACCTAAAATCATAGTAATAAAGGCTAGTGCTAGTCCTATACCAGTGTAAAAAATACTTTGTTTTTTGCTATTAGCTTCTTTAAAAGACCAAGTACCAATAGCGTACCCCATAATAAATCTAATAATTAATGTAAATGGTGCCCAAACTACCCAAGCACTTGTTAAATCAAATAATGCCATTCCTATACCACCAGAAATTGCCCCGGCCTTTTTACCAAAAACCATTGCTATAGTAAAGAACATAACATTTCCTAAATGAAATAAACCTCCACTTGTAGGTCCAGGAATATTAATAAATCTAGTAGCTACATAAACCAAGGCGATAAACAATCCGTACATAGCTATTTCTTTAGCATTAAATTTTTGTTTAGAATTAGTAGTCATAAAATTAAATCCCCCTTATTTATTACGTATAATTTAAATCATAATACTATCATAGGATAAAGATGGAATAATGCAAGTGTATCGATACAATGTTAGTTTAATTATATGTAAAGATGAAAGATATGCTTAGGTGAAATTAAAAATTGACTTTGTAAATGGGAAGAAGTAATTAGAGGATAAATAGTTGGAAAAGTGTTTTTATTTTATAGGTAAAATGCATAACAAATTTTCATGAAAATACTTGACAAAAATGATATTTTAATGTCGTAAAATCATAGGAAGTTTAATAAATGACTGTAAGTTAGTGAAATAGAGCGTTTATCTATATGTTGTATATCTGATGATAAAAAAACATATATATAGTGTATAAAACGAAGATTTTAGATAGGAAATTAAAGATTTTTAATGAAAAGTTCGTTGAAATTGGGATTGGACAAATATGCAGAAATTTAGTAGTTGGAGTATAATAATTTAAGTGATAATTATTAAATTTTTAAAAAGTAAGAAGATGAGAAAATGGGTTTAGGGGGATACATAAAGCATGGATATAATGAAAAGAGATGGTAGCATCGTTGAGTTCAATAAATCTAAGATTCGTGAAGCTATAATGAAATCTATGAAAAATGGTAGTGGTATTGTTATGCCAGATATAGCTAGACTAATAGCAAATGATGCAGAGAAGCACTTTAGCAAAGAAAAGGAAATGGCTACTATTTATAAGATAGAAACTTATGTTTATGATAGATTAGTACATTATGGACAATCAGTAACTGCTAGAGCTTATGAAGGATATAGAGCAGTTCAGGAATTTAAGAGAAATACAAATACTACAGATGAAAGTATTTTAAATCTTCTAGATAGAAACAATGAAGATGTAATGAAGGAGAATTCAAATAAAAATCCTGTTGTAGCAGCTACACAAAGAGATTTAATAGCTGGTGAGGTATCTAAAGATATTTCAAGAAGAAAGCTTATACCAGCACATTTAGTTCAAGCGCATGATGAAGGGGCAATTCACTGGCATGATATGGACTATACATTATCTCCTATATTTAACTGTTGTTTAGTCAATTTAGAGGATATGTTTGAAAATGGTACTGTAATAAATGATAAGTTAGTTGAAACGCCAAAATCTTTTGGAACAGCTTGTACAGTAGCTACACAAATAATAGCTCAAGTTTCATCTAATCAATATGGTGGTCAAAGTATTACAATAAAGCATTTAGCTAAGTATTTAAAAGTTACAGAAGATAAAGCTTATAAGTTTTATATAGATAAATATAAAAATGAAGAGTTAGCAAAATCTCTTGCTAAAGATATGAAGATGAAGGATTTAAGAGATGGTGTTCAAACAATAAGATATCAATTAAGTACACTTCAAACTACTAATGGGCAAGCACCGTTTAGTACAATTTATTTAGAGATCGAAGTAGGTCATCCATATGAAGAGGAAATGGCTTTAATATGCGAAGAAATGATAAAACAAAGATTAGAAGGGATGAAGAATTACAAAGGTCAAGTAATTGGAGAAGCATTCCCTAAGTTAGTTTATCTTCTAGATGATCATAATTGTCTTGAAGGTGGTAAATATGATTACATAACAAAGCTTGCAGCGGAATGTACTGCTAAAAGATTAGTTCCAGATTATCAATCTGCAAAGATAATGAGAGAGAACTATGAAGGGAATACTTTCCCACCAATGGGTTGTAGATCACATTTAAGTCCATGGAAAGATGAGAATGGAAATTACAAATGGTATGGCAGATTTAACCAAGGTGTTATTTCTTTAAATTTACCACAAATAGCTATAGTTGCTGAAAAAGATATGGAGTTATTCTGGGAGATGTTAGATCAAAGATTAGAGATGTGTAAAGAAGCTCTAATGATTAGACATAATATGTTACTTGGAACTTCATCTGATACATCACCTATCCACTGGCAACATGGAGCTATTGGAAGACTTGAAAAAGGGGAAAAAATAGACAAGCTTCTTAAAAATGGCTATTCAACATTATCATTAGGTTATGTTGGAATTCATGAAATGGTTCAAGCAATGATAGGAGTTTCTCATACTACACCAGAAGGTGAAAAGTTTGCCCTTGAGGTTATGACTCACATGAAGAATAAGTGTGATGAATGGAAGAAAGAAACAGGACTAGGATTTGGGTTATATGGAACTCCAGCAGAAAGTTTAATTTATAGATTCTGTAGATTAGATAGAGCGAGATATGGAGAAATTCCTAATGTAACTGATAGATTATATTATACAAACTCATATCATGTTCATGTTTGTGAGAATATAGATGCATTTAGTAAATTAAAATTTGAATCTCAATTCCATTCAATAAGTAATGGTGGATGTATTTCATATGTTGAAGTACCAGATATGAGTAAGAATTTAGAAGCAGTTGAGGCTGTAATTAATTTTATTTATCATAATATTCAATATGCTGAAATAAATACTAAACCTGATGTATGCTATGAATGTGGATATACTGGTGAAATTCAATTAGATAAAGAAAGCTTAACTTGGTTCTGTCCTTCTTGTGGAAACAAGGATGAAGAAAAAATGCAAGTTATGAGAAGAACTTGTGGATATATAGGAACAAATTTCTGGAATAAGGGAAGAACGGCAGAAATTGGAGATAGAGTTCTTCATTTATAATAGTTAAAATTTAATAATTAAAAGTTAATAATTAATGAAAAAAGCCAGCATAAAGCTGGCTTTTAAACAATTTTTTTGAGGAGTGATACAGGTGAATTATTCTCAAATTAGAAAATTTGATGTTACAAATGGTCCTGGAATTCGTACAACTCTTTTTGTAAGTGGATGTACTAATAACTGTCCAGAATGTTTTAATAAAGAGCAACAAGATTTTAATTATGGTCAAAAGTGGGATAGAGAAACTGAAGAAAGTTTTTTATCTTATGTAAAAAGTCCCAATGTTGTTGGGGTAAGCATATTAGGTGGTGAGCCTATGGAGCAGACAATGGATTCTTCCTTAGTAGATTTATTAAGAAGAATTAAAAAAGAAACAGGAAAGAGTATTTGGCTTTGGTCTGGTTTTACATATGAAAGTATAATTCAAGATGAAAAAAAGAAAGAGATTTTAGAATGTATCGATGTGCTTGTAGATGGTAGATTTATAGTAGCTCAGAGAAATCTTAATCTTAAATATAGAGGTTCAGAAAATCAAAGAGTTATTAATGTACCTAAGTCTTTAGAAGAGGGAAAAGTAATAAGTGAAATTTAATCGAAAATAATTTATCGTTTTTAGAATAAATCCATAAATATTCCAAACAATACTAAGTGAAAATAAAAGTTTGCTAACTTGAATTGATACAGGGTATATAAATTTGAGAGCATATGAAGAAATTTTACTAGGAGAGATATTTATGGATTTATTATTATATTTTTTATTTAATTTTTTTATTTATGGTTTTATTGGATGGATACTAGAAAATGGATTTTGTTACTTTAAAACTGGTCATGTACAAAAGGATGGGTTTTTATATAGTCCTTTTAAACCTATGTACGCAATAGCTATGTCAGTTTTAGTTTTATGTTCAAAGTCTAAAAGTATTGATACTTATACTCTTGCTACCTTATGTTTGATAATTCCAACATTTGTAGAATTTGTTACTGGTCTTATAATGAGAGAATATTTTAAAAAGGATTATTGGGATTATTCAGAGGTGAAGTATAATTATAAAGGAATAATCTGTTTAGAATTTTCTCTTATTTGGACAGTTTTATCATTTATAGCAGTTAGATATATTCAAATTGGAATAGTAGATAGGGTGTATAGTTCTATAAAGGGTTATTGGGGCAATACGTGGTATTTATTTGTTATTGCATTAGTTCTAGATGCTATTAAGACTATAAAAGTGATGCAGATAAAAAATAAAGCTGTAAATTAGAAGTTTTTAATGAAAATAAATTCTGTTATACTATAAATTACATTTTACAAAGATATTTAAAAAAAGTATAATGGCATAGAAAGATGTGAAGCATATTATTTAATTATTGTTGTGAAATGAATATAACATAATGATTAAATTAATTGTTGACAAGATAAGTAATAAATGATAGAATAACTTGTGTCAAGAAGAAACCGCCGTTTCTCACCTTACGGCAAAGCTTAGTAGGGTTAGATTATTCGAATTATATCTAGATTTGCATATCTAGAATGTGATAGATAATAGAGGACGGCATTATGCCGTCCTTTTATTATATGTGTTTTTTTCATCGAAACTTATTGGAGGTGAATGATATAAGTAAAAACTACATTTGTAACGAAAGCATAAGAGAGAAAGAAGTTAGAGTTATCGCCGCTGATGGAAGTCAGTTAGGAGTTATCTCAACTCAAGAAGCTCAAAGAATCGCAGACGAGAAGGAATTAGATTTAGTAATGATTTCTCCTACTGCTAACCCACCGGTTTGTAAGATAATGGACTTAGGGAAATACATCTATGAGCAATCTAAAAAAGAAAAAGAAGCTAAGAAAAAGCAAAAGGTTACTGTTTTAAAGGAAGTAAGATGTAGTCTTACAATAGAAGACAATGACATTGCAATAAAAGCTAAAAATGCTAGAAAATTCTTATTAGATGGGGACAAAGTTAAAATTACTATCAGATTCAAAGGTAGAGAAGCAACACTTGCTCATTTAGGAAATAGAATCCTTGATAAGTTTGTTGCATTACTTGAAGATGTTTGTGTGGTTGAAAAGCCAGCTAAAAACGAAGGTAGAAATATGACTATGGTTTTAGCCCCAAAAAAAGCATAGACTGAGAGGAGTATTTGTTATGCCAAAAATGAAAACGCACAAAGGTGCAGCTAAGAGATTCAGAAAGACTGGAACAGGAAAATTAAAAAGAGCTAAGGCTTTCAAGAGCCATATATTAACTAAGAAGAGCGCTAAGAGAAAGAGAAACTTAAGAAAAGCTTCTTATGTTTCAACTACTCAAGAAAAAGCAATGAAGAAATTATTACCATACCTATAAGATAGAGGTTTAGGAGGATTTAAACAATGGCTAGAGTTAAAAGAGCGGTAAATTCGCGTAAAAATCATAAAAAAGTATTAAAGCTTGCTAAAGGTTACTACGGTGGAAAGAGCAGATTATTCAAGACTGCTAACGAATCAGTAATCAGAGCATTAAGAAATGCTTACGTTGGAAGAAGATTAAAGAAGAGAGATTACAGAAGACTTTGGATCGTAAGAATCAATGCAGCTGCTAGAATGAACGGAATGTCTTATTCTAGATTCATGAACGGATTAAAGGTTGCTGGTGTTGATATGAACAGAAAGATGTTATCTGAAATAGCTATCAACGATGCAAAAGCATTCGCTGATTTAGTAGTATTATCTAAGAACGCTTTAAACGCATAATATACATAAAAGAGTTGTCTAGCAGACAACTCTTTTTTTGTATACTATTAAAATTAAATTTGAAATAAATAAGATAATTAATAAAGGCTGTGTTTTAAAATAGTGTTGAAATTAGCATAACATAATAGGATGTCCAAATGGACATCCTATTTGAATCACAATACTTTAAAATTATTCAATACTTAGTTCTATTTAGAAACTTTT
>NZ_JACOOP010000066.1:0-16100 GCF_014287725.1 Clostridium sp. NSJ-49
ATCAATTTTATTGTAGGTTTGTTTACCATACAATAAAAAATTCAAACTTATATAATTTTCAAAGAGCGAGCAATTCTATGAAAAATCAAGCTATTTTTTCATATCAACTTAACAGATTCATAAAATATTAAATAATAATAATTATTATTATATAGTTTAATTTTTAGATTTACAATAATAAATTTATTTATGTATACAACATTGGAAAATCTGTTATAATTTTAAATATAAAGATAAAAAGGAGTTAATGTAATGGAAAATAAAGTATTAGCAATAATTTCAGGAAATGAAATAACAGAAAATGATTTAAATAATATAATAATGAGATACCCTGAAGATAAAAGAGGTTATTTTTCTTCAGATATGGGTAAAAAGCAATTATTAGAGCAAATGGTTCAATTTGAATTAATGAACAAATTAGGCTTAGAAATGGAATTAGATAAAACTGAAGAATTTAAAGCTCAAGTAAAGCAAGTTGAGAAAGATTTATTAACTCAAGCTGCAGTTAATAAAGTATTATCAGAAGTTACTGTAACAGAAGAAGATGCTAAGAAGTATTATGAAGACAATAAAGAAATGTTTAAAGGAAAAGAATCAGTATCTGCGAAACATATATTAGTTGATAATGAAGATTTATGTTCAGAAATAAAGGCTAAAATTGATAATAATGAATTAACATTTGAAGAAGCTGCAAATGAATATTCTTCATGTCCATCAAAAGAGCAAGGTGGGAACTTAGGTGAATTTGGTAGAGGAATGATGGTTCCAGAATTTGAAAATGCTGCATTTGAGTTAGAAACAGGAGTAGTAAGTGAACCAGTTAAAACTCAATTTGGATATCACTTAATAAAGGTAGAATCTAAGAATGGTGCAGATGTTATGCCATTTGAAGCTGTTAAACAAGAAGTTTTAGGAAGACTTACTCAACAAGCTCAAGAAAAGAAGTTTATGACTGTAATAAAGGAATTAGAAGATAAATACGAAGTAAAAAGATTCTAATAATATAAGACATAATAAAAGAACTGTACTAATTGACAGTTCTTTTATTATGTTATTAATTTTGTATTGTATATAATAAAACTTATTTTTATTTAAATTAATTCATTGTAATTAAGAATATATCTATCACAGGTTTGAGTTAAAATTTCTTTCTGATCTTCAGATGCTTTATCATAAATCCCTATAACCTTCATTCCAGCTAGCTTAGCTCCATTTACAGCAGCTATTATATCCTCAAAAACTACACAATTCTTAGGAGATACATTAAGTTTATTAGCACATAGAAGATATACATCAGGATTTTCTTTACTCTTTTTAACTTCATCAGTAACTGTTATAGCATCAAATAAATGATAAATACCATTATTTTTTAGTGTAGCTTCTAACAAAGGAAGTGAATTACTAGTAGCTAGTCCTATTTTTATATTTAATGATTTCAACTTATTAAAGAATGGAATTACACCTTCTTTAAGTTTTACTTTAGATGAATAGAAGTCATAGGCCATATTATTCCAAGTATCAGTAATTTCATCAATAGAGTCAGATAAATTGAATCTATCCTTAAAATATTCTGCAGTTTGTCTAAATGTTAAATGTGTTATATCATCCTTTAAATCTTTAGGTGGTGTATATCCTTTACTTTTTAAAAAATCAATATCGATTTGTTCCCATACCCACATAGAATCAACTAGTGTTCCATCAAGATCAAAGATTGCTGCTTTAATTGTGTTCAAAATATCACCTCATGATAAATATATTTAAAGTTATGTATAGTAAGTTAGTAATTTTAACAATAAAAAAAGGTAGGTTTTATTACCTACCTTGGTCGGGGTGACAGGGATCGAACCTGCGACCTCATGGTCCCAAACCACGCGCGCTCCCATCTGCGCTACACCCCGTAGCACATGATTATTATAAAACTTATATAGATATATGTCAACAAGTTTTTTAAAAAATATATAAATTTTTTTAAAAGTATAATAAATTAAGAAATTTAGTAATATAAATAAAATGATAAATCATTTTCATACAAGTATAAGTATGGTAATTTGTATGTATTGTATACATTATAATAGCGTATTATGGCTAAATAAGAAAAATTACCATTGTCCTAACTTTCCATAAGTGTTATAATGGTAATGTGTTACAAAAGGAAAGGGGGAAGGTCTGAAGACCAAGCAAAGATGAGAAAGAAAATTTTATCTGCGATTTTGGCCACGACAATTATAGCAAGTTTTAGTATGCCGGCTTTCGCAACACCAGAACAAGATGTAATAGAAAATCAACAGGAATATGACAGATTAACTCAAAAAATAGATGAAATAAATGGTGAGATATATGCGTTAAATGGACAAATCGAGCCATTATTGGAAACGATAGAAAATAACCAAAAACAAATGGATGACATTAAAGTTGAGGTTACAAATACTGAAAAAGAAATTGAAGCTGCCAAAGAAGAAATACAGAAAACAGAAGAAGTACTAGGTAAAAGAGTTAGAGAACTATACAAGTCAGGTGGACAAGCAAGTTATTTAACACTTATATTTAGTGCAGATAGTTTTAATGATTTATTAACTAAGGTAGAAGCTACATCAAGATTAATTAACATCGATAAAAAGATGGTTAAAGAACTTAATGACAAGCAAGAAAAACTAGATAATAAGATTAAGTCACTTGATGAGAAAAATGCTGAATTAGCTAAGATTAATGAAGAAACTTCAAAAACTTTAAGTGAATTTGAAGAAAAGAAAGCAGAACAAGAAAAATTAGTTGAAGAAGCAAAGGCAGAACAAGCTATATTTGAAAGAGATTATTTAGCTGTATCTGAAAGAAAATTAATTCAATATCAAATTGGTGTAATTCAAGATTCATCAAGTTCGCTTGATGAACTACAAAGTGCAATTAGCCAATTAAGAAACATCAGAGACAATCAAATTAAGAGTAGTATAGTTGAAGAAGAAATAAATGAATATATAGAAACTGCTAAGGTTAGAGTTGCTGAGATTGAAGCTGAACAAGCTGCTGCTAATAAACCTAACAGAGGTGAAGTTTCTGCAACAGGAAATGCTATAGTTGATTTTGCTTATGGATATCTTGGGTCTCCATATGTTTGGGGAGCTACAGGTCCAACAAGCTTTGACTGTTCAGGATTTACAAGTTTCGTATATAGAAACGCTGCAGGTGTTGAAATTACAAGAACAACTTATAGCCAAATGGGAGTAGGAACTGCTATTTCTTACGATCAACTTCAACCAGGAGATTTAGTATTTACTTATGGTGGAGATCATGTTGGTATATATGTTGGAGGAGGAAGTTACATACACGCTCCAACTGAAGGAGATGTTGTTAAGGTATCACCTGTAACATCATTCTACACAGCTAGAAGAGTACTTTAATATGTATTTTAAGACTAGGGTTTAATTCCTAGTCTTTTTTGTGCATAATAGTAGTAAAGATATTTGGAGGATTAATATGGACGTTAATATAAATATAGATGAGAGTATTGATGATTTACAGTTAAATGGATTAATGTTAATTCAAAAGCAATCAGGATTTAGATTTGGTGTAGATGCTGTGCTTTTATCAGATTTTGCTAATGTGAAAAAGAAGCATAGAGTCTTAGATTTATGTACAGGAACAGGAATAGTTCCATTTTTAGTTTATGGAAAGTATAGTCCTAAAGAAGTATGGGGGGTAGAAATCCAAGAAGATATGGTTGAGATGGCCAATAGAAGTTCACAATTAAATAAAACTGATGATATAGTAAAGTTTAAGTGTGCTGATTTAAAAGATAAAAAGCTTGTTAATGAATTAGGTAGATTTGATGTTGTTACTGTTAATCCACCATATAAGCTTAATAATGCTGGAATTTTAAATCCTAATGATAAACTTGCTATAGCTAGACATGAAATACTTTGTAATTTAGAAGATGTTATAGTGTCAGCTAGAAGATTATTAGCTGATAACGGAAGAATGTTTATAGTACATAGACCAGAGAGATTAGCTGATATATTTGGGTTAATGAGAAAGTATAATATAGAGCCTAAAAGGGTTAAGATGATTCATCCAAATGCTAAGAAAGCACCTAACATAGTTTTAGTTGAAGGACAAAGAGATGGTGGAGCATTCTTAAAATGGGATGAACCGT
The DNA here is from genome assembly GCF_014287725.1 of Clostridium sp. NSJ-49. Classification (NCBI taxonomy): domain Bacteria; kingdom Bacillati; phylum Bacillota; class Clostridia; order Eubacteriales; family Clostridiaceae; genus Clostridium; species Clostridium sp. NSJ-49. Next base: position 4,148 of record NZ_JACOOP010000066.1, read on the forward strand.
TGTATGTGTATGATGAAAATGGAAATTATAGCAAAGAAATAGATAAGATTTACGGGAGACTTTAAAATGAGTTTAGGAAAAATATTTTTAGTACCAACTCCAATAGGAAATTTAAAAGATATAACATTAAGAGCGTTAGAGGCCTTAGAAAATGCTGATGAAATAGCAGCTGAAGATACAAGACAAACTTTAAAATTGCTTAATCATTTTAATATAAAGAAACCTTTATTTAGTTATCATCAACATAATGAGCAAGGAAAGAGTGATGATATAATAGAAAAACTAAAGGATGGCAAAAATATTGCTTTGGTTACTGATGCTGGTACACCAGGAATATCAGATCCAGGAAGTGTAGTGGTTCAAAAATGTATTGAACAAGATATACCTTTTGAAGTATTACCAGGGGCAACAGCTTTTACAACAGCTTTAGTTTATTCAGGACTAGATACTACTAAATTTATTTTCAGAGGGTTTATACCAAGGGAAAATAAAGATAGAAAATCTCTTATGGAAGAAGTAAAAGATAAAAGAGAAACGGTCATATTCTATGAATCACCACATAGACTTATAGATACTCTAGATTTCTTAAATAAATCATTAGGAAATAGAAGAATAGCTGTATGTAGAGAATTAACTAAATTACATGAAGATATATTTAGGGGAACAATAGAGGAAGCGTATAATTGGTTTGTAGCTAATAGACCAAGAGGTGAGTTTGTTTTAGTTATTGAAGGTAAAACAGATAGTGAGATTAGAGCTGAAAAGGAAGAAGCATTTGCTAACATTTCTATAGAAGATCATTTAAAAAAACTTATAGATACTGGAATAAGTAAAAAAGAGGCTATAAAGGTCGTATCTAAGGAAAGAGATTTACCTAAGAAGGATGTTTATAAGATAGCAATAGAAATTGAATAAAAGTGTGCACTAAGTGCATAAGTGAAAAGGCAGCTACACCGAAGTGATTTGCACTTTGTTAAAAAAGGAGCATTGCATTTAAGCAAAGCTCCTTTTAAAAAATATGTATATAAACTATCTATCTGACTTTAATTCGTTTAAGCAGTTTTTACAGATGTTTTTACCTTTGTAGTTAGCAACATCTCTAGCATCTCCACAGAATATACAAGCAGGCTCGTATTTCTTTAAGATTATTTGCTCACCATCTACATAAATTTCTAAAGCATCTTTTTCAGCTATATCTAAAGTTCTTCTTAACTCTATAGGAATAACTATTCTCCCTAGTTCATCTACTCTTCTAACAACACCAGTTGATTTCATTTTAAATTCCTCCTTAACAAGTTTCGACATTTTGCAGTTCAATATTAACAAATTTGTAATTTAAAGTCAATACAAAAACGTAAAAAAAAATATTTATATAGAATATTAATTCTAAATAAATTTATAAATAAACTATACTACCATATTTTTGAAAAGTCAAGGGCGTTTTAAAAAAATATGTAATAAAATGAATGATGAAAAATGGCTTGTTTACTAAGCTTTCGGTAAAAATATTCGCAAATTGAAGCAAATTAAAAAAAAATAAAAAAAATTGGTAAAAAATGAGATGGGAAGTGAGGAAATATTAAAATGACTAAAAATAATTACAAAAAAAAGGGAAAAGTAACTTGTAATAAGTTTTTCTTTACTATATAATATAATAAATAAATAAAATATGAGGTGAATAGGAATGGCTGATAAAATGGACGAAAACTATATAAGAGAATTGGCAGAAGAAATTTCTAAAGATTCTATAGTATCATATGATGATTTACCTAAATATGACCTTTTCTTATCACAAGTTATAGATTTTTTAAATGATAAATTTGTAGATGATAAATATACTAATAATATAGTACAAAATTATATTAAAAGTGAAGTAATTAGTAAGCCAGAAGATGGTAAGAAAAGAGGATATACTAAAATTCATTTAGTTCAACTTGTATTATTAAGTTTTATGAGACCTGTACTTACTACTGAAGAGATTAAAAAAGTATTTAGGTTAGCATTTAATGATATAAACGATAGATCGGATGATATTATTGCATGGGAAACAGCGTATAAAATTTTTGTCGAAACTCAGAGCAATAGCTTTACAGAGTATTTAAATACTCCAGCATTAAATGAAGATAAATTAAATGAAGTAATAAAAGAACTTAAATTAGATGAAAAAGATGAAAATAGTATAAGAACTTTTGTTGTAGTTATGACATTAATTGCTCAAGCAAGTGCAATTAAGAAATTAGTTCAAAAAATAGTAAACGAATATCATTCAGAATAAGAACTGTCTTAAGTGGGCAGTTCTTTTATTATGATTACTATTAAAATTTGATATAATAAGTATATTAGATTTAGGTAGGGATAAGACATGAATTTAGTAGTTAAAGAATCTGTAAGAGGAATAGTTGAATATATATTACAACAAGGAAGTCTCGACGATAGGCATGTATCAAGAATGAGAGCTATAGAAGGAACTATAGCTCATGGAAAACTTCAAAGCGATAATGCAAAGATATATGTCGAATATGAAAAAGAAGTTAAGATGGAAGGGAAATTTGACTATGGAGATATTTTATTATTAGTAGAAGGTAGAGCAGATGGAATAATAAAAGAAAATAGTGAAGTTATAATTGAGGAAATTAAATCTACTTATAGAGATTTATTATATATAGATGAAGATTATAATCAATTACATTGGGCTCAAAGTAAGTTTTATGGATATTTTTATTGTAAGGATAATGAATTAGATAGTATTTCTATAAGATTAAGTTATTATAATTTGAATACTAGTGAAGTAAAAAGTTTTCAAAAGGTATTTTCATTTAATTTATTAAAAGAGTTTGTATTTAATATAGTAGATAAATATATAGATACTGTTAGATTAAGAGAAAATTTCAAGGTTGAAAGAGACAAAAGTATAAAAGAGATTAAATTTCCTTTCGACACATATAGAAAAGGGCAACGAGAGTTAGCAATGAATTGTTATAGCTCTATAAAGCAGAGATGTATATTATTTGCTCAAGCGCCAACTGGCATAGGAAAGACTATATCTACTATATTTCCTTCTATAAAAAGCTTAGCTGAAGGAAGAGGGGAAAGAATAGTATATCTAACATCTAAAACTATAACTAGAGTTGTTGCAGAAGAAGCTTATAAGAGACTTATTAATAATGGATTAAAGTTTAGATTTATAACCTTAACTGCTAAAGAAAAAGCTTGTATAAATAGCGAAGTTAAATGTAATCCAGATGATTGCCCATATGCAGTAGATTATTTTACAAAGATTAATTCAGTAATAAGTGAAATATTAAGAGAGGAAAGTATATTTTCTAGGACAACATTAGAGAAGTATGCAAGAAAATTTAAAGTATGTCCTTTTGAATTAGCTTTAGATTTATCATTATGGTGTGATGGAGTTATTTGTGATTATAATTATGCATTTGATCCTAGAGCAAAATTAAAACGGATTTTTGAAGATGACAATGAAAAAAATATAATCTTAATAGATGAGGCTCATAATTTAGTAAACAGAGCAAGAGATATGTATAGTGGAGAAATATTTAAAAGTAAAGTTCTATCAATTACTAGGTTATTAAAAGGGAAAGTTCCTAAATTATATAAAGTGGCTAATAATATAAATAAAGAATTAATTGAAATAAGAAGAGAATTAGAGGAAAGAAATGTTAATACGCTATATCACAATGTTCAATATAAAGAATTAATTAAATTACTTAAGGTATTTATAGCTGAAGCAGATGAGTATCTAGTAAAAAGCAAAAATACTAATGGATATGAAGAAATATTAGATTTTTATTATGAGGTAAGAAGCTTTGTTTCTTTAAGTGAACTATATTCTAAACAATATACAACAATACTAAAAAAAGAAAAAAATGAGTTTTCCATAAAAATATTTTGTATAGATCCATCTAAAAATATAGGTGAAGTTATAAATGGTTCATATTCAACTGTAATTTTTTCAGCAACGCTATCACCTATTAAGTATTATATAGACTTATTAGGGGGAAGTGAAAGTAGTTTTAGAGTTAAATTTAGCTCACCATTCAAAAAAGAAAATTTATCAACATATTTATATCCGTTAGATATGAGATATGTGAATAGATATAATAATATAGATAAGTTATGCACAGTTATTAATAAATTTATTAATGAGATAAAAGGAAATTATATGGTCTTTTTACCTTCATTCGAATATTTGAAAAAAGTCTATTCAAGATATGTTGAAATTTATAGTGAAGAAAATACTATAGTTCAAGGAGAAGGACTTTCTGAGAGTGATAAAGAGGAATTTTTAAATAAATTTGAGGAAGGGGCAAATTTGGCTGCTTTTTCAGTAGTAGGTGGAATGTTTTCGGAAGGAGTAGATCTACCAGGCGATAAATTAATAGGTGCTGTTGTAGTAGGAGTAGGATTTCCTATGGTATCTATTGAAAATGACATAATTAGAGAATATTTTGGGGTAAATGGGTTTGATTATGCATATGCCTATCCAGGAATAAATAAAGTTTTACAGTCAGCAGGAAGAGTTATAAGAACTGAAACTGATAAAGGAAGGGTTTTATTAGTAGATAACAGGTATAATAGTTCGAAATATAGAAGTATGTTACCACAAGAATGGGAATTAGAACTATATAAATAAAGAGCGAATCACTTTGGTGAAAAGTTTGACTTTGCCAAATGGGAAAAGTCAGCTGAAGGGAAAATGTCACTGACGTGACGGTGAAAGGGTTGCCTATAGCAATTAGAGAAAGTATATCGGTGTTACTACTTTCATTGCTACGATAGTAGCACTTTCACTTTAAATTAACTTTTCCCTGCTACGTGAGTAGCATTTTCAGTTAGACGAAGTCGACTTTTAACCTACGAGATTCGCTCTTAATATTATTCTGTTACTATTATGCTGTATGAGCAGTTAAACTCTTTACCGATTTCTAGTGATTGAATTCCTGCTTTATCTTTTAGCTCTCCATCGAAGTCTACAAAATCAGCATGACCGAACCAAGGTTCTATACAAACAAAAGGACATCCTGTTGGCATAGCCCATAAGCCCATATAAGGGAATCCTGTGAAATCCATTGATAACACTTGATTATGATTTTTAGATTTAATACTAATTAAGTTAGAGTCTAAATTTTTGAATATTAAAGCATCGTTTTTAAATAATTCTTTATGAAGAGGAATAATATTTTCATCGTTTAAATATGGAATAGTATTATGAGATATTAATCCAACATTCATATCTAAAGTCATTAGCTCAGCAGTTTCTTTTTTATTAAATTCAAAGTAGTAATCGTTAAGAGGTTCATTATCTTTTAAAGGGCACATAAAACCAGGATGAGCACCTATTGAAAAATAAATAGTCTTATTATCTAAATTAGTTACTTTGTAAGAAACTTTAAGATTTTTATCTATTAATTCATATGAAATACATAAAGAAAATTTATAAGGATAAACTTTAATAGTATCTTCTGAATAAATTAATTCATAAGTAATTTTGTTGCCTTCAGAGTTTTTAATAGAAAAATCTTTAACTCTAGCAAGACCATGTTGAGGAAGTTCATATGTTTTTCCATCAACTTTATATTTACCATCTTTAACTTTACCTACTATAGGAAAAAGAATTGGAGCATGATATTTCCAAAAGTCAGGATTTCCGTTCCATAGATATTCAGTATTAGTTTTTTTACTTTGTATACTGTGAAGTTCTCCACCGTGTATTGATGAAGAGATTTTTAAAAAATCGTTTTCTATTACTTGTAGCATTAGTACACCCCCGAAAATTGTTATTTAATTGAATTATACAACATAGTTATTAAATAATTAAGATAGAAAAATAAAAATATTATAAGTATAATAAAATTTGGTAAAAACTATTATATAATATAATAACAAATTATTTATAAAGATGTGGTGAGATTTATGTCGAAAGAGAACAGGATTAATAAGAGGTCTTTCTTTGATTTTATGATATATTTTATTATTAAGATTAAGAATGATGATATCTTCGCACTAGGAGCACAGTTAGCGTATTATTTAATATTATCATTTTTCCCTTTTCTAATATTCTTGATGACAATAATAGGTTTTAGTAAGTTGGATTCTATGCAAATAATTGAAGGGCTAAGTGCTATACTTCCTAGTAGTGTTTTTGAATTAACATCTAGCATTGTAGTGGAAGTTGTAGAAAATCAATATACAGGATTATTAGGAGTATCTATAGTATTATCTATGTGGGCAGCATCTTCTGCATTTAGGGCTGTTACTAAAGGTATTAATAAGGCGTATAATTTAAAAGAAAATAGGTCATTTATAAAGAGAGCAATAATAGCTTTAATATGTACATTTGCTTTAGCATTTACTATAGTTGTAGCATTGGTATTATTAGTATTTGGAAATCTGATAGGCAATTTATTGATTTCATATATACCGTATAATGCACTCATAGGAAAGCTGTGGAATTTGCTTAGATATATCATGGTTTTAATTATAATGATTTGTATATTTGCAGGAATATATAGATATACACCAGCTAAAAGAATAAGCTGGAGGGAAACATTTCCAGGAGCCATAGTTAGTACAATTGGATGGCTTATAGTTTCATTATGCTTTTCATTTTATATAAATAATTTTAGTAATTACTCAAGACTATATGGTAGTCTTGGAGCTGTTTTTGTATTAATGACTTGGCTTTATATATCATCGATAATTTTAATCTTAGGTGGAGAAATAAATTCTGTCCTTGTAATTCGAAAAAATAATTTAAGAATAAAGTAAAAAAGATTATGCATAGCATAGTCTTTTTTTAGTTAAGATTGGATTTCAGAGATTTATTTAAAAGTATTCTTACTCATTATTTTAATTAAATACACAATTTTTAATTTGTTAAAGAAAAAATAGATATAAAATGTATAGAATGCATCTAGTTGGGCATAATCAAAGAAGTAATATTCAGGAGGTGGAATTTAATGAATAAAATAGTTTTAGTAGGAAAATTAATTAAAGACCCTGAACTAAAAACTATAGAAGATGGTGAGAAGGTATTTACTAGATTTATAGTTGCAGTTGAAAGAAATTTTAAAGCAGCTGATGGAACAAGAAAAGCTGATTTAATACCAGTTACTATATGGGGTAGAAAAGCGGAAGTAATATGTAAGTATATGAGAAAAGGAAGCTATATTAGTTTAAGTGGTAGATTAAGGACTGGAAGCTATGAAGATAAGCTTGGTAATAAGAAATATATAGCTGAAGTAGTAGCAGAGGACTTCAAATTTGTCGGTAATAGAAGAATTGATAAAAATGATGAAGATATGAATATAGAAACTCAATAAATTTGTTAAAAGTGGCTGTAAAAAAGAATGAATAAATTACTAAAAAAGTAGTTTATAAATCTTTTTTATCAGCCTTTTAATTTATGTATTATATTATTCGACAATAAGCAAATAAAAATTGCTTTATATTTACAAATAGAAGGGTAAAACGTAATGGTAAATAATTTAAAATAACATTTTATGTAGAATTAGTAAGGAATTTTTAGATAAACATGGAACAATTTTTGACATAATTTGAAAAAATAATGTGATATCTTTAATAATATGAAATATGTGAAGGAGGTATTACTATGAAGATAGTAGAATCATTAAGTTTAGCTATTGAAAATAAAGGAAAAAAGATTATGTACTTCTACAGATTAACTCAATGTCAAACAAAAAGCGGACAAGCTTTTGGAATTGAGGTCGAAAGACAAGACTTTAAAGATGAATCTTTAATAAATATTGAAAGAGATTCTGTAGATATAATTTCTACAAAAAAAGAAAAGGTTAGACCTATATTAGAATTATTGTATAAAAATAATGTATCACCTATCCATTTAATAGATATTATAGGTGCATATGTTGATGAGTGTATAGAAGATTTTAATAACGAGGAAGTTTTAGTTGCTAGTGTATAATTATTATGTATAGTATGATAGATACATAAGAGGTGATAGCATGATACTTGGAGTTGGAACAGATATCATAGAAATTGAAAGAATAAAAAAGGCCATAGAAAGAACACCTAAGTTTTTAGAAAAGACATTTACTGAAAAAGAAATAGAATTATTTAAGAGCAAATCTATGAAGGTTGAAAGTATAGCAGGAAATTTTGCTGCTAAGGAAGCTATAAGCAAAGCTATAGGAAGAGGATTTAGGGGATTTTCTTTTAATGACTTAGAAGTTCTTAGAGATGAACTTGGAAAACCTATAGTTAATATATCTAATAAGGTGAAGGAATTTTTAGAATACGAAGAAGTTATATTTCATATATCTATATCACATAATAAAAGTTATGCAATTGCATTTGTTACTATGGAGGTTAGATAAATGTATGTTATGAGTAGAGATGGCTGTAAAATGATAGATAAAAAGGCAATAGAAATAGTAGGTATTCCAAGTATTGTTCTAATGGAAAATGCAGCTAATGAAGTGTTTTCAAAAATTAAAGATTTAGGTCAAAGTTTTACAGTTATTTGTGGAACTGGGAATAATGGTGGAGATGGACTTGCTATTGGCAGAAAACTTGTATTAGCTAAAAGAGAAGTTCATTTTGTTATTATAAGCCCAAGAGAAAATTATAGTAATGATTTTAATGTTAATTATAACATAATTGACAATATGAACTGTAAAATATCTTTTATAAAAGACATAAGCGATATACATAACTTAAAAGAAATAATAAATTTTAATGAAATAATTATAGATAGCATATTTGGGATAGGCATAAATAAAGAATTAAATGAATTTTATAAAGAAGTAATAAAGGTAATAAATGATAGCAAAAAATATATAATAGCTGTAGATGTTCCTTCGGGACTAGATTGTAATACTGGGAATCCGATGGGAGGAGCTGTTAAGGCATCAACTACATATACTTTTGAAGTGGTAAAATTAGGGTTTATAAATTACAATTCATTTAAATATCTAGGGAACCTTGAAGTAATTCCAATTGGTATTCCTAATGAAATAAAAGATATTATAAATGAAGGTGTAACTATTTTAGAAGATTATTATTATAGAGACATTATAAGAAGAAGAGAAATATATGGGCATAAAGGTGATTATGGTAGAGCAATAATTTTTGCTGGTAGCAAAGGATTTACAGGGGCAGCGTACTTGGCTACAAAAGCTTGTTTAAAGACTGGAGCAGGATTGACTGCATTAATTACTCCTAAAGATATACAAGATATATTAAGTGGAATGTTAATAGAATCCATGACTTCTAATTTTAATGAAGAAGAAAAGGTAGACAAGTTAATATCAACAGCAAATGCTATAGCATATGGGCCTGGATTACCAAGTAGTAAGGAATATGAAGATTTTCTATTATATATTTCTAAAAATAGTAGTTGTCATTTAGTTATAGACGCTGAAGGGATAAATATATTATCAAGAAGGCCTGAAATATTAGATAGATTAAAAGGAAGAATGATTTTAACACCTCATCCTGGAGAAATGTCTAGGCTTGTTGGTAAAAGTATCTCAGAAGTAGAAAGTGATAGAATAAATATTGCCAAAGAATATGCTAAAAAATATAAGAGTATAGTTTTATTGAAAGGTTATAATACAGTTATTACAGATGGGGAAAAAACATATATAAATACCACTGGTAATAGTAAAATGGCCTCTGGTGGCTCTGGTGATTGTTTGACTGGAATGATAGTATCATTATTAGCACAGAAACACAGTCCTCTTGAAAGTGCATTAATCGGTGCATATGTTCATGGGAAAGCTGGAGAAATAGCAGGTAAATACAAATACTCAGTGACTGCAAGTGATATAATAGATAACATTTCAACTATTATTCATAATATAATAATGTAAAATATGAATAAATCTGAGGATTACTTAATATTAGTAATAATGAAATATTAGTAAGTGGAGGATTTATGAAGAAGAAAATTATTATAGCAGTATTATTATGTATTCCTTTTATTTCAATATTATTAGTTATTGTCTTTAGAGGAGTTATGCTTCCAACAAATGAGGAAATTATAAAATCTTTAAAAGATATAAAGTGCTATGAAGCCAACGTAGAATATATAATTAAAAATAGCAGAGGCGAAGAAAGAGAAGATACGGTACAGTATTATTCGAGGGATAAAGGTGTAAGAGTAGAGTTTGGAGAAGATATAGTTAAAGTATACAAAAATGATGGTATCCAAGTTATAGATAATATATCTAACTCAGATTATGTAATAGATAAAAGTTTAGATGTATTACATCCTTTAGCGTTTATGAATAGAATATTATCATTCCCAATTAAAAGTGATTCATTAAAACAAGATCAAGAAGAGTGGGGAGATACAGTTTATATACAAGTGGATTTAGAGTTGTTTTTAGATAATGAACATTTAAATGTAGCTAGATTATTTGTAGATAAAAAGAATAAAACGCCTATAGGAATAATTGTGTATAACAAAGATGGTGAAGATACACTAAGAATAATATTTAAGGATTTTAAAAAAGTAAAACAAATAGATGATAGTTTATTGTAGTTTGATATAATAAATATGAGGTGTTAGTAAAATGGATGTAAATATTAGACCAGTATGGGCAGAAGTAAATTTAGATAATATTATAAATAATATAAAAGAAATTAAGAAAAATATTAATGGTGAAGAAATTATAGCAGTTGTTAAAGCTAATGCTTATGGACATGGGGCTGTAGATGTAGCTCCTGTTCTTATAGAAAATGGAGCTGATAGGCTAGCAGTAGCTATGTTAAGTGAAGCTTTAGAGCTAAGAGAAGCAGGGATAAAAGTACCTATTTTAATTTTAGGATATACTGATGTAGCATTTTCAGAAATGCTAATAAATAATGATATAGAACAAACTGTTTACTCTTTAGACTATGCTAAAGAATTATCTAAAAAGGCAGAGGCTTTAGGAAAGGTAGCAAAAATTCATATAGCTGTTGATACTGGTATGGGTAGAATAGGATTTTTACCTAATGAGAAAAGTGTTGAAGAGGTTGTGGAAATTAGTAAATTAAGCAATTTAAGAATCACAGGGATATTTACACATTTTTCGAATGCAGATGAACAAGATAAAAGCTATGCACATAATCAAATAGAAAAATTTAATTCCTTTATAAATGAAATAGAGAAAAGAGAAGTAAACTTAGGACTAAAACATATTTCAAACAGTGCATCTATTATTGATATAGAAGATGCACATTATAATGCAATAAGACCAGGGATAATACTTTATGGTTATTATCCATCAGATTATATAAATAAAGATAAGTTAAAATTAATGCCAGCATTATCATTAAAATGTCAGGTTATTCATGTGAAGGAACTTCCAAAAGGTGAGTACATAGGGTATGGAAGAAAGTTTAGAACTGAAAGAGATAGCGTAATAGCTACTTTACCTATAGGATATGCAGATGGATATATTAGAGGGCTTTATGAGAAAGCTCATGTAATAATAAATGGTAAGCTAGCTCCAGTAGTAGGGAAGATATGTATGGATCAATGTATGATAGATGTTACAGATGTAGGTCCAGTTAAGGTTGGAGATGAGGTCGTATTATTAGGAGAAGATAATGGAGTGAAGAATAATGCTGATGATATTGCCAAAATGTTAGATACTATAAATTATGAAATATTGTGTATGATAGGTAGAAGAGTTCCTAGAATTTATATTAAAGATGGGAAAATGGTAAATGTAAGAAATTATTTATAAAAATAAAGACATTTCTATTTACAAATTGACATATTTTGCAATATAATTTTCTTATGGTAGAAAATATGCACTCTTTGGAGGCGAAATATGTCAAAATTGTTGTATTTAGAATACCACAGGTTCTACCTGTGGTTCCGGAAAGCTTCTAGCGGTGAGTAGAAATAAAAAAACCTCCGTTGTAAAATTATAGTAGGTTTGCCGACCAAAACTATAATACA